>SLLP01000214.1 GCA_007133995.1 Balneolales bacterium | reverse complement strand
TCGGTTCGTCCGATGACCTGGAGGTGCCGTTTGACCCGGGCGACCTGGGTTCCGAATTTCAATTGATACCAACATTCCAGGCATTGGAAGATTGGCTTCTTGATCCGGCCGTAAGCCCACGGCGTGATCAATACGGTGAAAACTGGTCTGCCTCGTGGCGGCCGCGACTCAATCAGATTGATGGACTGGACTGGCTGACCTACTCCACATCGTTCCAGGGCAGTTTCAGATGGCAAAACAGTCCGGAAGGCTCGGGCCTTGGCGCCAATTTGAACAACTCATTCAGCTTTAACCACAATCCGGAGATACGGACGCAGACCTTGTTTGAGAAGATCCCATTTTACAACAACGCGGTTGAGGCTCACGAGCAGGAGCGGCGCCAGCGGAATCAGGAAAGGACAAGAACAAGAAACAATGAAGAACCCACCGATAGAGAATTGGCCGATGATTTAAGGTATTATGCCCGGTCGTTGCTGCTTGGAGTGCTCAGCATTCAGAATCTGAACATAACCTATAACAGAGGAGGGAGTTCTGCACAAAGTGGATACTCCGGTGATTCTCAAATTTACTACATGTTCGGAAGCGGTGATGATGAGCGTTTTTCACCGCCTTTCGGCTACAGAATCGGGATTTGGGATGAAATTCCGGATGATCAGATCATCCGGAATCAGGATCCTACCAGAGCGCTCAATCTGAGGGGGACACAGCGATCGCAAAATCAACTGAATCTTCGCTCCGGTTTGCGTCCTACTCCGAATATCAGGGTTACTCTCAACTGGCAGACCAGCTGGGATGACACCAAAACACGCACTAAAACCCTCATTTTCCCGGATTCATCATCCGCCCAGATGGATCATTCCGGGGGTATCTCAACGACGTCATGGGCTTTCGGAGGCGGATACGATGAACTGTTTGATCTGCAGTTGGACCGGGCGCTGAAACATATTGGTGAATCGACCGAAATTACAGGACTGGATGCCGGTGACATTCCGATGACACGCACCAGTCTTGAAAAGGATATCAGGGCCGCATATCTCGGGTTTGCTTCCGGTACGGTTGGAAGCCGCGGGTACATGCCACTTCCCTTGCCGAATTGGCAGATATCATGGTCAGGATGGGAAAAGCGGCTTGGTTTTCTGGATCGGTATCTGCAATCCGCTACCCTGAACCACAGTTACAGTGGAACATACCGGATGGGCTGGCAGCTCAATCCGGATCGCGGCAATCAACTGAGTCAAACGGTTGGACCATTCAACTACCTCTATGAACGCCCGGACTTCCACAGCCGGTCCATCAATCTGCAGCGATCCTTCTCGCCATTGGTTGGCTTGCAGCTGAACTGGGTCAACAACCTCAGGACCCAAATCCAGTACAACCGAAGCAAGTCGATCAGCTTTCAGCTGACCAATAACACAATAAGCGAACGCCAGTCTCAGGGTCTCACCTCCTCATTCAGCTACTCCAAACGGGGTTTCCGGCTTCCTTTCTTCCGGCAGCTGAACAACCAGATCGACATCAGTCTCTCTGTCAGCTACAGCGGGGACCTCACTTACACCTATCGCATGAATGAGGACATCGTGGATGCTCTGAGGCTGCCGCCTGAGGAAATCAGGAATTTTGTCCGCGCCCGGCCGGATGAACAGGGGAGCTCAACATTGCAGATCAGGCCATCGGTGAAATATCAGTTTTCCCGGACGATCAATGCCGGACTGGAATACAGTTTTTCCAAAACCATGCCCCGTTCTACCGGTGTCTTCCCGCGCACCGATCAGGATATTCGCTTTAATGTACAGGTTTCGATCCGTTCAAATTGATCCAGTCCGGCAACGGTTTAGCAGTGAAATGCATGTGTAAGCCGTAATCGGGTTACCAAGACAGGTTCAAGACCTGCGGATCAAGGCTCGGCTAATTATTCCAATTCGGACTCCGGATGTGCCCCGGGTTCGGTGTTAAGTAGATCAGCAACAGAGCCGCGGCACTCAGAACCAGGCACAGCCATCCGATCCAGTCACCATACCGAACATAAAACGTTTTATGATCATAGACTGGAACGGTGTATGTAAACTGATCGCGGGTCCAGTACTCGGTTTTCACAGCCACGTCACCGTTGGCGAGAATCACGCCCGAAAGCCCGTTATTGGCACTTCTGAGGACCGTTCTACCCGTTTCAACCGCTCGCAGACGGGCAAACTCATAGTGCTGGATATGGCCGCTGGTGTTACCCCACCAGCCGTCGTTGGTAATGACAACCAGAAATGCGGCATCCAGATCTACAAACCGGCGCACCCAGTCAGGATAGACCGAGTCATAGCAGATCAGAGCCGGTACGAGATGGCCGTCAATATCGAACATATCGGGTGTGGTGCCCCGGCCGAACATGGCCAGCCCACGCCAGTCGACCCACCCGAAATAGTCCATCCGGCTTAAGGTGTGCACAAACGGGAAACGCTCCACCATGGGTACCAGTTTCGCTTTCCTGTAGAATTCAAGCGGCTCATCGGGGTAGAAGCCTAAAGCGGAGTTGTAAATATTGAAGGGTTTCCCCCCATATTCGCCACGGATCACAGGTGGCTCGGTTCCGGGATCGTACCGGTACAGAAAGGAGGAACCGGCAACCAGGGGAATACCCCATTCCCGGACATTCTCCCGGATAAGGCGGTCCGATTCACCCGGATAATCCTGCACAATAAGTGCCTTGATCGAATTTTCGGGCCAGAAAACAGCACGCGTGTCGGGTGTGATGGCGTCAGAGGTCAGTTCCAGCAGTTCCCTCAGGGGAGTGACAGCATCCGGGTAACCGGAAAGATGCAGGTAGGAGTCGTAATTGGGCTGCATGATGAGCACTTCGACCTCATCGATGTGCTCGGTTTGATGGACGGAATAGAACGCCAGCGATCCGGTCGGCGGGATCAGCAGCACCAGCAGGGTGGCATAGCGAGGCGCCTTGCAGTACAAAAGCCATGCTACCAGTACGATCCAGAATGTGATCCCGAGCATGCCGGTGACGGAAATGTATTGAACAAGCCACGGCGCTGTTGCAAAACTGTTGCCCAGGCTCAGCCAGGGCCAGGAGAGGTCCCAGCGGAAATGCAGGAACTCGTAGGACAGCCACACAGCAGGTACCAGCAGCGATGTGAGAGCGGTGGAAAGACCGCGGTGCCGCAGATGCCAGATAATCATAAGCGGAAGGGTCATAATGGCAGAATTTGCCAGAATGGCTGCAATGCCGCCCGCCACCGTGGCGAACATCAGCCAGTAAGTAGTAATAATATTCCAAAGCAGTAGTCCGGCATAGGAGACCCAGGCCATTTCGCGAGCTGATTCGCAGAGATCAATCAGCCGGAACAGCAGTACGAATCCGGGAAAAACAAGAAGTGGAAAGGGAAACGGAAACGGCGAAAAACCAAGCCCCAGAAGGAGACCGGCTGCCACACTGGCCTGCCACTTGCGATCCTGGATGTATGAAATAGCGTGCATTTATTCAGAGTAGCTTTTACCGGCGACAATAACGACGAACTCCCCTTTTAAATTGGGATGAGCTGCGATTTTATCCCTCACTTCATCCCGCTTTCCACGGATGATTTCCTCAAATTGTTTGGTCAGCTCCCGGCAGACTGCTATCATCCGGTGTTCGTCACAGCGGGCGGCCAGCTCATCCACAAGTTTTTGAATGCGATGAACGCTTTCAAAAAGAATAACCGTAGTTTCTTGTTCTGCAATGGCATCCAGCCTTCCTGACCGGCCTTTTTTCGCAGGGAGAAAACCCTCGAAGATGAAACGGTCACTGGGCAATCCACTTGCCGTGAGAGCCACAAGGGCAGCTGAAGCTCCGGGAATTGCACAAACAGTGTGACCTCTGTGGTGCGCCTCTCTGGCTGCCAGAAACCCGGGATCGGATACGCCGGGAGTGCCTGCGTCACTGATCAATGCAATACTCTGACCGCTCTCGAGACGTTCCATAAGCATCACAACTTTTCTGTGTTCGTTGTGCTGATGAAACGCAAGTGTGGGGGTTCGAACCCCGTAATGCTGTAGAAGTCTGGTTGAAGTCCGGGTGTTTTCACATGCTACCACATCGACCGATTTAAGAATTTCGACCGATCGGTTTGAGAAGTCGGCAAGGTTGCCGATAGGGGTTGCAACGAGATATAAAATTCCCAATGTAAAAAAGATTTTTCGGTGGAAGCGAATATTGGGCTTCCAGGCTGAGTTACCGGTTTGTTCCGACAGTTATTTCATGTGTTTAAAAAGTTCGATTTATAAGGTCACATAGAATGTCCATGACGATCATAATCATGCGTCTGTGCGTCCGGGATTATGCCGGTCATGGACATTTCATCTGTTTATAATTTCTGATTCAATAGGTCAGATAGAATGGCCATGACAATTATAATCAAGCGCCGGTGTGTCAGCCGGTGGCTGTCATGTTCGTTTCATCAAAGGTATGATTAAACTGAAATAAATAAAATTACGTTATATTAGGCGCGAAAGCTGAACATCAAATCAATTTCTTACACCAATCCCTGTTTGCAATATGAGCAAGATGATATTCAAAGGCATCAATCACATCACACTTCGGGTCAATAATATTGAAAAGGCAGAGCAGTTTTACACCGACATACTCGGATTTGCCGTTGAAAAAAAAATGGGCCGAAGTATGACCGTATATCGCATTGGCAAAGACTCGCTTGTACTCGTAGAGGCAGAAACCGAGTACGTAAAAAGCTCAAAAGACTATCGTGTGGATCATTTCGGTTTCTTTGTCGACACGCCGGAAATGGTCGATGAACTGGCTGCGTTTTTCCGTGAGCAGGAGGTTACCATCCTGAGTGGACCATCCAACCGTAAAAATGGCCGCTTTGTCTTCATATCCGATCCCGATGGGAATATGATCGAAATTTTCAGTGAATCATGAAAGCTTTTTGTTGAACGATAACTGCGAAGACGGTTTCATTTGAGTCTATTTATTTGTAACTTTCCAAGTTATAAAAGATTAAAGAATTCAGGTGCAGAAATGAGATTATCCGGGTTTTCGGAACTGACAAATCGTGAGCAGGAAGTACTCAGATGCATCATCCAGAATTTTATCGTGACGGCAAGTCCGGTCGCATCCAAAGCACTGGTCGAGCGCTATCGTCTTAACGTCAGTTCGGCCACTGTGCGTAATGCCATGAACAGTTTGGAAAGCAAGGGCTTGCTTGATCATCCGCATACCTCCTCGGGTCGAATTCCGACGGAGGACGGATACAGGCTTTATGTAAATTCTCTGATGCAAGTGTCGGTTCTGAGCAAAGAGGAGCGCCAGATCCTTGATTCCATACAAAATTATCTGATTACGGATGTGGACGAAGCAGTGCAGTCTGCAGCGCGCATCCTGGCCCGGCTTTCCAATCTGTTGGCCGTTGTCATCGCGCCCAAGCTGGCTCAGGGAATATTCAAAAAAATCGAACTGCTGTCCATCAGTTCAAATCGAATTCTTGTCGTACTGACCATCGAAAGCGGCATTGTAAAGACACTCTCGGTCGAAGTGCAATCCGAAATCCGTTCCGATGAGCTGGAACGGGTTGCCCGCTTCCTTAACGAACGTCTTCATGGCTACAAGATGACCGAAATAGCCAACAAGATCGATGAGATGCTAGCGGGGTTTGACGGTAATGACCAGGCCGGATTGATACGGGTCTTCATTGACAGCGCCGACACCATATTTGATGACCGTCAGTTGCGGAAGTTTCATTTTGGTGGCGTTGAATATATGGCGCTGCAGCCGGAATTTAATGATTTGAGCAGCTATAAGGGCATTATAGAGCTCCTTGAAAACGAGGACATGATCATTCATCTCTTTGATGAAAAGGATCAGAAAATTACGGATCGGGAAGTCCAGATACGGATCGGCAAGGAAAACAAGATCCAGCAGGTCGAACAATGCAGTGTCGTTTCGGCCAATTTCCACTATGGCGGTATTCAGGGTACGATCGGTTTGGTGGGCCCCACCCGAATGAATTACAGTAGAATGGTTGCACTCGTCGAGCAGCTTGCCAACCGTTTTAATCTTTATAATCCGGGGTAGTTATTGATCAAACAGGTTCATTCGGTGCACTCAGTTTGCCCGTTTCGACCAGCCTGAATCTGCACTCTCCAACCTGCCCGGACATTCTGGACAGGATTGCAGTACAGCTCAGACCAAACGGATCTAACCCGGCCTTGCGTCAATGCGGATTGACCGGCAGTGCCCGTCGTTATACGCCGGCGCAAGCATCAACAGAAAAAAACATGAAATTTTGGAAACGTGATAATAGTTATTTCAGTAAAGCAATAATTATTTCAGTAAAGCAATAATCAGGTATGAATATCGATAATAAGAACACGACAAAAGCAAGTGCAGCTGCTGGCAAGGCCGGTGAAAACACTGAAGAATCAGCTGCCAACAATCCACGGAAAAGTGAAACCGGGACCTCAGGTTCATCTGCATCAGATGATCGGCCAAATCATGAGGTTCAGGCTGGTGATCGGCAATCACAAAGCACCGGAAACACCGAGAGCCGGCAACAGCATCAGCACAACAGGGAGTCCCATGAAACAGACTCACAAAGCGAAGAACAGGTTGATGAACAGCTTAATGACCTGCAGCAGGAGATTCTTCGGCTCAACGATGAGCTTGAGAAAACCCGGGATGCCATGCTTCGCAAGGCTGCTGAATTTGAAAATATGAAAAGGAGAACGCAGAAGGAAAAAGCACAACTCTTTGACCAGGCTCGGGCTGATGCCGTTTCCCGCTTCCTGCCCATCCGGGAAGACCTGAAGCGTAGTGTCGAAGCATCCAAGGGGCATGAAGTGGATAAAAACTTTCTGGAAGGACTCAGGCTGGTGCTCGCCAATTTCGAGCGAATACTTGCAGATTACGGAGTCGAACCTATCGAAGAGACCGGAGTGCCCTTCGATGTTGAGATGCATGACGCCATGCTCATCCAGCCGGCAGCGGATGAATCCACAGAAAGCAACACCATTCTGCAGGTGATGGAACCGGGATACAAAATTGGTGACCGTATCATCAAACACGCCAAGGTAATAGTCAGTCAATAAAAAAACATGTCAAAACGAGATTACTACGAAGTACTTGGAGTCAGCAGGGATGTTGGCGAAACGGAACTGAAGCGGGCATACCGTAAAATGGCGATGAAGTATCATCCCGACCGCAATGACGGCAATGCGGATGCCGAAAAGAAATTCAAGGAAGCAGCCGAAGCCTTTGATGTGCTGAAAGACCCGGACAAAAGAGCGCGTTACGATCAGTTTGGCCACGATGGACTTCGTGGCGCAGGTGGATTCGGAGCTGATTTTGATAATGTGAGCTTTGATGACATTTTCAGCCGGTTTAGCGATATCTTTGGTGGGGATATCTTTGGGGGCATGGGAGGAGGCCAGGGAAGAAGCCGTCGACGCTCCGGAACCGGCCAGCCCGGGGAAGACATGAAAATACAGCTCAATCTCACACTAGAAGAGATTGCTTTCGGGACCGAACGCGAAATCAAAGTGAAAAAGCAGGTGAAGTGCGATGAGTGCAATGGAACGGGTGCCGATTCAGAGGATGATTTCATGACCTGTGACACCTGCAATGGTGTTGGCGAAGTACGGCAGGTCACCCGGACCATGTTCGGTCAGTTTGTGAATGTGCAACCGTGTCCGTCCTGCCATGGTGAAGGGCGCACCGTTCGGAAAAAATGCCATAAATGTCATGGCAACGGACGTGTTAAAGGAGAGGAGGCGGTGAAAGTACAGATCCCCAGCGGTGTGACCAAGGGTAATTACATCAGCTTGCGCGGACAAGGTCATGCCGGTATACGCGGCGGCGAACCGGGTACTCTGATTGTGCTTATCGAAGAGAAGGAACATGAACATTTTCACCGCGAGGGAGATGATATATTCTACGACCTGAATATCAGCATTCCCGAAGCCATTCTCGGTATGACTACCGAAGTGCCGACTCTGAAAGGCAAAGCCAAAATCAAAATTGATCCGGGTACGCAACCCGGAAAGATGCTGCGCATGCGCGAAAAAGGCATAAAAGGACTCAATGCGCACAAATACGGCGATCAATATGTGCGAGTCAATGTCTTCATACCGACAAAACTCAACGAGGAGGAGAAAAAGAAGATTTTGGCACTTTCGGAATCGAAAAACCTAAATCCTGCGCATAGCAAGGAGGTCAGGGAGAATCTGTTCGAGCGGGTCAAATCCGTATTCTCCTGACAAATTCGCATTCTCCTGAGAATCAGGTTTGGCCGGTACGATCTGCTCAGAGTTTAGAAACCCAAACAGGTTGATGGAGATCATCCAAGCAGATCGCTTTTTCTAAGTGAAGCATCCCTTTGCTCGTCCCGCCAGTGGTCGAGTTTTTCTGCAAGCCGGTTGTCACTGAGTGAGAGGATCTGCAGTGCCAGGAGTCCGGCATTCATGGCATTATCGATGGCAACGGTGGCAACCGGCACACCGCGGGGCATCTGAACAATGGAGAGCAGACTGTCCATTCCTTTGAGATGGCGCGATGCAACCGGAACTCCTACGACAGGAAGCGTGGTGTGGGCAGCCACCATTCCGGGGAGATGTGCCGCTCCACCAGCTCCGGCAATAATGACGCCAAACCCCTCATTTCTGGCATTTAAAGCGTACTCTGCCATGTATACGGGAGTTCTGTGGGCAGAGACGACGCCCTTTTCATACGTAACACCAAATTGTTCGCAAATATCGGCTGCAGCCTTCATTACCGGCCAGTCGGAATCACTGCCCATGATTATAGCTACTTTCAGGTTTGAAGTTTGTTTTTTACTCATGACTGCAAATAGGAAGGTTTTTATTTTGGATTCAAATGGTAATTTTTCCGGCCAGTCTTGAAGCCTGAAGCGCAATTTCGACCGGATCATCACCCAGTAGAGTGAGATGCCCCATTTTACGGCCGATGCGACTGCTGTGCTTGCCATAAACATGGAGATGCGCCTCCTTTTTGCTCCAAAGCTCTTCCGGAACTTCGGCTATGGCATCACCGTTACGCATGCCAAGAAGATTCTCCATCACGGCTGCAGATGAGCGCATGTCCGTTCTGCCGAGCGGAAGCCCCATTATCGCCCGAACATGATTTTCGAACTGGGATGTGAT
>SLLP01000075.1 GCA_007133995.1 Balneolales bacterium | reverse complement strand
GATTTGTCTGGTGAAAATCCGTCATCAAGGGTAAGCCGAACCTGGTAGGTACCGGGCTCGGAGTAGGAGTGATGGGGATTGCTCTGATGGGATACATTGCCATCGTCAAAATCCCAGTGTGTACGGAGCAGGTCATCATCCGGGTCGAAAGAAGATGCACTGGAAAAAATAATGGTTTGTCCCGTGCAGGACATGATCAGGGAGTCGACAACAGCAACAGGAGGCTGGTTAACGGCAACCCTGACGGGCATGGAAACACTGGAGTTATCCAGTCCCAAACCGTCATCTATGGTCAGGCTAAGCCAGTGTGTTCCGGGATTCGGAGCCGTCCAGGTAAAAGCCGCATCATTTCTGGTGGTGCCATCCGGAAGCTCCCAGGTGTAAGTGATGGGATTATTCTGTGGGTCGTAGCTTTGCGAAGCGTCCAGTCTGACTTTTTTGCTGTTGGATCGGATTTCTGCATCTGTTACGATGATAGGCTCGTGATTTATGGAAATGGTACCGATCTTCTCGGAAACGGAATTGTCGAGTCCCTCGCCGTCATCGGCTCGCAGTGTAAAACGATGGTAACCTGCGTTATGGAATGTCCTTTCCACGGTTTTCCCTTCCAATACGGTATCATCTTCGAATATCCAGGTAAACTGCAGTTCAGTGTTGTCGGGATCGTAGCTCTCAGCTGCAGAAAACAGGGTCGAACGATCCGGCTCGGTAATTTTCGGATCACTGGTCCAATGGATGGCAGGTGAATGATTGGCCCGTATTGTGGTAGTGGCAATATCATAGGCATCCTCAAAGCCGGAATCATCGCGCACCCTCAGGCTTATTTTGTGCAAACCAGGATCCGGAAGCTGCACTTCGGCACGCGGACCGGTTTCGTACAGTTGGTCATTGACGAACCATTCATATTCAATGATTTCACCGTCATCGTCATGACTGCGGCTGCCATCGAGGACGAAGCTTTGGCCGGGGGCGACCAGTTCGGGAATTGAGATTTCTGCAACGGGATTGGAATTGATTCTCAGTACATGTTCGGTTGACTTCACACTGTTGGCCAGTCCGGTTCCGTCATCCACGGTCAGTGTGATCTCATAGACTCCGGGATCGTCGTAAATATGAGTGATCTCAGCACCAGAAGCTCTTTGGCCATCTCCGAAATCCCACTGATAGTCTTGTATGCCTTGATCGAAATCGTAACTTTCCGCAGCCGATAAGGTAACCCGTGAGCGATTCACATGATCCGGTGCGGATATCACAGCTACAGGCGGGTGATTGACGCGCATGCTGTGTGTCAGGTACTGCACTGAGTTTTCAACGCCTTCGCCATCATTGACGTAAAGTGTCACGGTGTAATCACCCGGTTCACTGAAATCAATTTCATTGAGCGGGCCGGTCAGCTCCCGGCCATCCGACACTTCCCAGCGGAATGTAATCGGGTCACCGTCCGGATCGTATGATTGCTCACCATCGAGTTCAACGGGTTGGCCGGTTGCAACGATTTCAGGAAGTTCAAAATGAGGCTCGGGCGCCGCATTCACCTTGTAGGAGACATTTGTGGAATACTGTGCATTACTGGTACCGGTCTGATCGTCCACTGTCAGTTGCATGGTATAGGAACCCGGCTCGATGTGTTTCACCCGCACCGTACGTCCCTCCGGGTCACCTGTGATTCCGTCACCTTCCCAGTAGAATCGAAGCGGATCACCATCGGCATCCTGTTCATTGATGACGCGCAATTGGGCTTCATGATCACTGGCTATGACATCATCATGGGATATTTCGGCATATGGCTGTGAGTTGACCCTGACGCGTACAGTTTCCTCCGAGAGTGCGCATTCGGGGTTTGGCCCGTCGCTTGTGACATTCAAAGATACATTGTAACTGCCTGGTGTTTGTGAGGAGAAAGAGAACTGCTCGCCGGAGCCCCTCAGTTCTCCGTTCACAAACCATTCAAACCTGATGGAATATCCTTCGGGATCGTAGGTGTCAGAAGCGTCCAGTGTCAAGGCCTCTCCCGGAGCGATGTAATCAGTTGCTCCGGTAACGGAGATACTGGGCGGGCGGTGTACTGGTATGTCCCCGCTTTTTACCAGATATCTGGGATATAACCGGCCTGTGACGGGAATGGCTACATCGAATGGGAAATATCCGTATGAAGAGAAAGAGTGAGTGAATTGGCGGCCGGTGTATTTGTCATTCTCCACATACCATCTTGCATTGTTGATATCGAGTCCCACACCGCTGAGACTAAGTGACAATCCGCCCTCGTTACAAGCGGAACCCGGAAAGCTGCTCATCTGAGGCTCCGGGACATTTTCACTGCTGAGTAGCTGGTAATTGTAAATAAAGGGTATGAACTCATCCACTCCTTCAATAACCATATTGTTATAATACTGCTGAGCGCCGGTTGTCATGAAACCCCATGCGTTGGGAATGTCCCGGAACGAACTCTCCCAGTCGGTCCAGGGACTTGTGGCCGATACAGTATTCCCGAAAGCGTCAATATAATACACCTCGGTTTCCTCTTCGCCGAGAATGCGTACATCGGCAGGTTCTTCAGAATCAAACAGCGGCTGCAGGAACAGCCGATCGCTGAAAGAAGTGCCAACGAGTGAAAATGACAGGTCAAAGGCGATGATTTCCCAGTTTCCCCGTTCCGGGCCGGCAATGCGAAGTTTAAAGGTGTTAACGTCATTGCCTTCGCTGGTATGGATGCGAAGTACGTAACCCTGTTCTTCGTCCGGTCCGAGATCAAACATATTGACCCAGCGGTTATGGAAACGGGACTGATCAAGAACGGTTTCGGACTTCAGAATCTGAGCCTCATCACTGATCCTGACTATGGACTGCTCTTCCTTGCGGTAAAGATCGCTGAAGGGGAGGATCTCGTATGTGGTAGTGGTTGTGCCGCCGAAGACCAGGTCGCCATACCCGCCAAGCGCCGCATCAAAGACCTCGAGTCGCACCGATGATTCCGGACTGTGGTCGCCGAGGGGGCGTATCCAGAAGTCGTACTCTCCCTTCAAATCCCCGGAATCTACGGTGACGTCTTTACCGGAGATTGAGAGATAAATTTCCTGTGCCGATGTCTTCAGCGGGACCAGCATAAGGAATGAAAATAGTGGAAATAGGTACGGTCTGAAACGATAAGAAGATTTCATTATTCAATCCTGTAAGTTCGCTCACCAATGATTTCCTTGTTCTGTCTGTAGCGCAGTGAAATGATCAGTTCAGAGTTTTTCTCCGGGCTCAATGTCAGCGCCCAGTTTCCGTTGATGCCGCAAGGCACTATGGTTTCAACACCACCTGTCCGGGCAACCACCTCCAAAGGCGGATAGGCTCTTCCGGTAATCAGGATGTTCTCGGCGTGTCGGACCCGGTCATCTTCGACGAATGATGACCAGGTAATATCGAACAGATGGTCTTCGGATATTTTTGTTATCGAACGTTGCTGCCGTGTGACGTTGCCTGCTTCGTTTTCAGCAACGAGGGAGATCGGGTTCTTTCCGGAAGCAAGCTCGAGCGTCAGACTGAAATCGCCGTTTGGCGCTACATCGACTACATTTCCATTGATTCTGAGATCGCTGCCGGGTTCTACTACGCCGGTTAGAGTGTATTCTGTTTCGGATGTGAAAATTTCAGCGAGATCCCCATCAACCAGAAACAGATAGGGAGGCAGCATGCCGGTGCTGCGAAGGATCCGGTAGGTGGGACTGTCGGTGCCTCGAAGGTCATTGCTGTCGTATGCTCGTATACGTATGTGCGAGATGCCGACGGGAATATCGGTAATGGTAATTTGATTGGCTTCGGAGCTGACATTGCGAACCCAGCCATCAAACGAGGGTGAGTCGGATAATTCCAGCTCGTAGTATTGGGCACCGGGGACGTCGTTCCATTGCAAATCCAACTGGTCACGAATGATGACCGAGTCGGTTGATACCCACTGGAAGCGAGGCGGCGGTAGCAGGTCAAGCGGCTGAACCGGGACTCTGCCTCGCACCACGACAGTACCTTGATTTCGACCCAGATCAATGACCTCATTTTCGGCGGTAACTGTCGTTATACCACTGTAGTTGGCCATAACCACACGATCCTCGTCGGTTTTTTCCGCCCAGAAATTGGATGATTTCACCAGCATGGTGGCTGATCCGGCGCTGATTTGGTAGCTTGAACGTTCAATGCCATCTGCGGAAAGCCTGGCAATGAGTCCGCCTTCACTGATGTTGATCTCCACATCCGAGATATTAGTGAGTCGATCCAGGCTTGAGCTGCGAATGATAGCTGTCGTATTTTTTGAAAGAACCACATCAGATCCATCCAGGAAGGTTACCTTGCCGGACGACTCAGATATCGTGCGCACTGCATCTGCTTCTTTGAAAAGTTTTCCGACGCTGGCCGCCAGCCATTGACCGATGAGACCGCGGCGGTATTCCACCGTCCCCTGTTTTTCGGAGAGACGCGCTTCTACGTCAACAATTCTGTTGTTTTCAAGCGCAAGCTCAATATCATCGATGTAGATTTTGTAATCGGAGATGAGACGTATCGATTCTTCGATATTACCGCGCTCGACCATGGTTCGAAAAACCTGGTAAGCAGAGTCGGCGCGTTCAACCTCATAAGCAGCAAAAACCCCGGCACCTTGTTCTATAAGGCGTGAATATTCCGAGCGATACTGTTCCAGCTGGATCCAATGATCCAGAAATTCGGAGATGTCCGATCGGGATTTAGCATCAAGTGAGAAGACATTTTCTCCACTTTTGTATTCAGCGGCATGGAAAACGATGGGCCAGTTGGATTCGGAACCCACAAGCTCCTGTGAAATCCGTGATAGTTCCGGTGGCTTGAATACAAGGGGATCCACTTTCATGTGGATGTTTCCGAAGTTAATCAGAAATATGGCAAGCAGTAAACGGATCATATTGTTACGCCTTCCCTGGTTTCGTCGTTTTCAGGCAGTTTTACCATGAATCGGGTTCCGATTTGCGGATTGGACTCCACGGAGATTGTTCCGTTATGTCTGGTGACAATCTCCTTGACATGGGAAAGTCCCAATCCGTTTCCGTCGATAGTATGGTGTGCTTTTGCCCGGTAGAACTTGCGGAATATCTTGTCACGTTCACCTTCCGGAATACCGTATCCATGGTCTGTGATGGAAAAAATACTATATCCGTCGGAAGATTTCAGCTCAATTTCAATAGTGCGGTTATCTTCGCCATACTTGATGGCATTGGACAACAAATTCCGAATCAGATCCTCCATCAGTTCTTCCACAGCATGTGTCAAAGGGGTGTGTTCTACCTGGAAATCCAGCGAGATATTTCTCTCCTTGCAGGTTTGCTTGAAGGATTTCGCCACCTTGGCAATGATAGGATAGAGATGGATAGGCTCTTTTTTGAGTACCAGTGAGCCGGATTCCAGCCGGGTGATATCCAGGAAGCGGGATATAAGGCTGGACAAGGTGTTCAGACTGTCACTCATCACCTCGTAGTACTCTTTTCGCTGGTTTTCAGGAAGATCATCATCTACCATCAGCAGTTCGGTGAGACCGAGGCAGCCGAATACCGGATTCTGGAGCTCATGGATGATGGTATGGATCATCTCGGTGCGCATCTGCTCCATTTCACGATCCTTGGTCACGTCGTTCATGAGCATCATACCCCCGATGAAACGGCTGTCTATGCCCTGCAGATTCATGAGGTGGGTGTTGATGAAAAAGCGATGACCGTCGCCGGTGTTGATTTCCAGCTCCAGGTAGCGGGTGTCGATGACATATCCGCTGATTTTTTCCGTGCTGTTGGATTCCATATGCACCGTCACGCCTTTCAGTGCGAAAAAGTTGCCGATGGTCAGCGGCTGATTGGCCGGCGACAGCTGGTTGAACAGGTCGGAAAGGCTTTTGTTGACAAAAGTAAAACGGTCGTTCTCGTCATAGATGGCGACCATTTCCTCCACATAGGTCATCAGCAGGCGGTTCCGCTGCTCCTGAAGGATGATGCGGTCGACGTTGATACGCTGATAATGGGCCAGTTTTTTGCGTATCTCCTCCATCTTGTCGGTGATGCCGGCCAGTTCGGGAAGCGGTGAGTCGCGGAAAAACCGGCTGAAATCGTAATTGGCGAACGGTTCCACATCCTCAATGAACTGCTGCACCGGCTGGCGCACCCTGTTAGCCAGAAAAACTCCGCCCATGGCCAGGACCAGAAATGCCACTGCAAGCAGGCCGAGACTCTGGATGAAAAGCTGGTTCACAGGATGCTTTACCAGGTCCAGATCGGCGTAGGTAGCGTGTACTAATGGCAGAGAGCGTACCGGACTGGTAACCAGAAGATGAGGAACATCTCCGATCATAAGTTCTCTTACAGAAGTCATATGCTGGAACAGCACATTCGGAAGGTTGCGGTCTTCTGCGCCCAGCACCGTGCCGTCCATGAACCAGATGGTGGAAAATGAACCTTCGCCAAGTACATTCTGGAGTAGGATCTCCTCCAGGTTCATCGATTGATACTGAGCCGTGATGAGATAAGGTTCATCGTTTATCTCAAATTCGGAAATCAGAAAGAACTGCTTGCTGTGCGGCAGCCAGGAGACCTGAATGTCCGGTATGTCAGCAACCGGAAGAGAAACACCCTTGATGAGATCTGTTGGAGGGATGTCATTGGCATAGGAGGTCCGGATCTCGAAAAACTCACCGCTTGAAAGTTCGGTGATGTGAATGGCCGTGAGGTCGGGAAAAAGCCGAATGTGGTTTTGCGCCATGGGTTCCAGATTCTGGGGGTCGTCCCGGATCTGGTCCCGCAGTTCCTGGAGCGATAACAGCCAATAACCCGTAAAGCTCTCAGCCTCGCGAATACGCTGCTGCTGGTATTCGGAAATCAGGGTTATGCGCTCTTCGATAATAGCTTCTTCATATACCGGCCGGATATACAGCCAGATAATTGACGAGGCCCCAATGAGTACAACAACCAGGTATAATAATAGTCGGCTTCTTATCGACAAGATATGCAGTGACTAATGGTGAATACGGCGTTGATTATCGTTGCAAAATAAAGTTTTTATGAATAAATCGTAAGTTAATTACAAAAACCGCTCATGTCCACCTGAACGTAATGAGAGAAGCAACTTTTTTTCCTTTGGATATCCGGTGCCTTGACTCCTTAAACTTCTTATTTTCTATCAATTCAGCGGTTGCAATGACATCATCTCCATAGGTGAGCTCCCGGCGGTAGTCGACCAGCACGCGCTGAACCGAATGTGATGATGTGAACTCGACCGGCAATGTGTCCAGGGCCCACTCAATAAAACGGATATTATTGACGTGCCGGTTGGTGTCGATATCGCCCGGCCGAATGTGAAATCGGGACTGCCAAGTGTCGTTTTCGGGCGGCGAAGGGGCTTCCATGGGGAGGGGTTGTTTCCTATCAGGTGTGAGACCATATGCCCGGACCACCATATCGGTCACAGGAATCGGTTTTTTTCTCTGCGTATCGACAAAAATCCAGAGTGTATGCGCTTTGGCAAGGAGTTTGCCGGCGCTGTCCACCACCTCGAATTTCCGGAAGCCGAAAAAGTTCCGGAAGGATGTGGGTGTGGTCCTGATCTCAATTTTCCGGTTGAATTCGGGGTATGAAAACACCTCAATATCCCACTTTGCAAGCAACCACGCGACACCGTTGCTGTAATAGTAGTCGAGTCCGACCCCGCAGGTTTCGCTGTGGCGAATGGCCATATCCTCCAGGAATTGCATGAGAGCAGTGATGCGCAGCTTCCGGTTCTGATCGATGAGGAAATAGGGTATGTCGTATGTGCGTGAATAGGCCATTTTTCCCGGAAATATAGAAACCGGAGGGATGAATTACCACTTTGCAGACATTCACCACTCAAAAATAAGGCCGATGGTCGGCAGTACTTCGCCGGAAGGGTTATCCAGCAGATAGGTCTGATAGTAGTCGCGGTCAGGATGGAATACCGGGTTGTACTCTGGACCGGCGGGAACGGGAAGCCCCTGCTCATCCCGGCGCACGTTCAGGAAGGGTTGCAGCTCGGCCTGGAATGCGTAGACGTTCTGCACATCCAGGTACAGAGTGATATTGAACCGGTCGAAGAAGAACCGTTTGTCAATTCGCACGTCAAGCTGGTGGAACGTGGCAAGGCGATCCTCGCTGAGGCGGGTATAGTCGGGCAGACCCTGATTGTTGAAGTCCCAGACCTCGCTGCGAGATGAGCGTTCGATGTCGTATGGTGTGAATGGGGTCGGACCGAGCATCTGCCAGCGGAAGCCCACATCCCATCCTCGTGAAAACTGCTTGCCGGCAGTTACCGAGATGAGATGCCGGTTGTCCCATGCAGAGGGCACATATTGACCGCTGATGTCCTGGAACTCGCTCCAGAACAGGGTATAGGCGAGAATCCCGTAGAAATTGCGATACAGTTTCTGTTGGGCGAGGAGCTCAATGCCATAGCTTCGGCCCCGTGATGTCGACTCGGCTGGCTCGCTGCCGATCACCCCGAAGTCGCTGCCGAGATTGGCCAGTGAAATTCCTTTTTGAGTGAGGAAGGGGTAGTCCTGATATTTTTTAAGAAACCCTTCGACGGAAAGTACAAGGCTTTCCCTTGGGAGATATTCGAATCCGGCGACATAGTGGTTTGCTCGCATGTAGGTGGTGTTGTCACGATTGACCAGGTGGCCTTCATTGTCACGAAAGCCGAGGACCGTGTACGGAGGCAGCTGGTAGTAGATCCCCGTGTTGGCATTAAAGCTCAGGTTGCTCGTGAGATACCAGGCCAGTGAAAAACGGGGAGAAAACTGGTCGATCAGATTGCCGGTGGCGCTGGAATAGCTGGTGGCATCCATGCGCAACCCGGCCGACAGAGAGAGCCGGCGTCTGAAATAGTCCGAACTGGCCTGGGCGAACAGACCCCACTGATGCAGCCGCAAATCGGACTCAAAATCATTGAGCTGCACCTGGTCGGCGCCGGGGATGGAGGTAAAACTGAAGGAATCGGTGGTGTAAATCGCGTATTCGTAGTTGCCTCCGACATTGAGCTGGTACGAGCCGAGGCGGAAACGGTTTTCCAGACGCACCTTGTTTTCGGTCTCCTCTGATGTGTAGTCGAGAATCAGGTTGTTGGGGGAGCTGTCGTCGTTGTTCTCGTATT
>SLLP01000136.1 GCA_007133995.1 Balneolales bacterium | reverse complement strand
GTAAAAGTAAAAACTTCCTGTGAAAATTACTACTTGTTTGGTGAACCCGTTGAAGATTTCCGTTATTTCATCTTCGTTGGGGGGCAGGTTTTGTATATTGGCTATATAAGGCGTGATTGAGACAATATCTGCCGCCCTCTCCATCTCTAACCTATAATAGTAGTTTTTTCTAAAAACAGAAAACGGTTCAAGCATTTTTTTTTGAGCCTTGTCCTTCATAATGCTCAGAACCATAACGGGCAAGTGGTCCCAATCTTGCCTTTGGATATTATTTATCAGTTCACGAACTGCCTCGGGATTGTGTGCACCATCGAAATACCATGGCAGCTTCGGTGAGAGGCGCTCGAACCGGCCCCGCAACAGTCCGCTTTCACCCATTCTCTCAAGCGCCGATGTAAAGATATGCGGAGGAACGGCAAACCGGTCGTCAAGCAACCTGGTGACCAGTCGGGCCGCCGCAATATTCCACCGATGAACCGGTGCCGCAAGATCCGACAAAATGGTCAGTCTCCCATCCCCCTCGCTGATCTGGTAAACTGACCCTGCCTCGTTCATCACTTTTTGCCGTGCAACCTTTTCCTGCCGCTTCACCATATCTTTCCCCCTTACCGTGTCTTGCTGCCCTGTCACTTCCTGCCGACTGATCATACTGTGCCGTGGCCGCAACTCCCGTACATTATGCACAGCAGCTCCCGATTGCCAGGCCATGCCCTCGAGAATGTTTCTGGCGGATTGTGGCAGGTTTCCCAGCACCACCGGGCGCCCCGACTTGATGATACCACCTTTTTCAGCGGCTATTTTTGCAAGTGTCCGTCCGAGAAAGTTCTGGTGGTCGTGGGCAATAGAGGTGATTACCGAGATTTCCGGGACGATGATATTGGTGGCATCAAGGCGACCGCCAAGACCGGTTTCGATGATCGCAATATCCGCTTGCTGCTCGGAAAACCACCAGAATGCTACCGCAGTAGTGATCTCGAAATAACTCAGTCCCATGTGATGAGCTTCCCGGCCATAGGCTTGACAGAAGCGGAGCAATTCAGAGTCCGGAATCATCCGGCGATTGACGCGAATCCGCTCATTCACTTTTTCGAGATGAGGCGAGCTGTAGAGAGCGCAGCTGTATCCTGCCTTTTCATATACAAGAGCCAACATGGCACCGACACTTCCCTTGCCGTTTGTGCCGGCAATGTGAATGGCCGGATAGTTCCGCTCAGGATGGTCCATGAGAGCACAAAATGACCGGATACGATCCAATCCCAATTTGGCGGCCACGGCGCCATGTACCTGGAAAGATGGCAGACTGTCCAGATAACGGGTGACATCGGAAATGGTATCAAAGTGCATTCGAGTTGATAAATTAATCAAAGTGTGCTTCCGAATATCGTATATTGCAGCGAAAGAAACAGCTGGATTTCTACATTACAGCATTATTTTCACCCGGAACCAATACTTGTCATGTACACATCGCTTATCCGACCCCTCCTATTTCAACTGGATCCGGAGAAAGCTCATTATGTGGCGACAGCTTTGGGTAATACGTTATGCTCCATTCCGTTTGCGGGTCCGCGAATAGTGCAAAGACATGCGGGAAAATGGCCGCAGCTTGAACAAAAGCTGTCCGGCATCACGTTTCCCAACCCCCTCGGAATCGCTGCGGGATTTGATAAAAATGGCGACTATACTGATTTGTTGCGGTTTATTGGGTTTGGTTTTGCAGAATACGGGAGTATAACTGCTCGACCATCGCCAGGCAATCCGCATCCGCGCCTCTTCCGGCTGAAAAAAGACCGGGCTTTGATCAACAGAATGGGTTTGAATAACGCAGGAGCTGAAGCCGTCTGTCATGGCATAATGAAGCAACAGCGGCAGAGGCCAGAGCTTTTTGACGGTTTTCCGGGTGGCATCAATATTGCCAAAACCCACGATCCATACATAACCGGAGACGACGCTATTCAGGACTACATCACCAGCTACCGCTTTGCCCGGGAACCAGCAGCCTGGATCACCCTGAATGTCTCCTGTCCGAATACCACAGAAGGCAAGACGTTCGAGGATAAGATGGCTCTCAAAGAGCTTCTTGACGGGATTGCTTCTGAACGAAAAGACAGTGATCCGCCGCTTTTGGTCAAGTTTTCACCTGACACCGATCAGAGTACGATCCACGACCTGGTAACCATCTGCGAGGATAGTAATATCCAGGGCTATGTTCTTGGCAATACAACCACTCGACGCGACGGTTTACGTACACCAGGGGAACATCTCGAAAAAATA
Source organism: Balneolales bacterium (assembly GCA_007133995.1). GTDB lineage: Bacteria > Bacteroidota > Rhodothermia > Balneolales > Natronogracilivirgulaceae > SKNL01. Next base: position 6,966 of record SLLP01000136.1, on the reverse strand, counting down.
GGACCGGGCGGACTCAGCGGATCCCCCCTCTTTGCCGGCACACTGCAACAGGTATCGTATTTCCGGAACATGCTGCCATCCGAACGCATTCTGATTGCTTGTGGTGGAATCGATACATCCGATAAAGCTGTGAGGTTGATTTCGGCCGGCGCCAACCTGCTTCAATTTTATACTGGCCTGGTGTATGAAGGCCCTGCACTCATAAATAAAATCAATCAGGCGCTGATCGACCGTCTCAATGAAACCGGTGCTCCCTCACTTAAGCATCTGCATCAATCCTGATCATCGTAACTGAATTCGATGGTATACTCGCACTGAGCCTGCACAGCAACTCCGGTAAACCGGGGAGTTGAAAAGCGCATATGCTCTTCAACAGCCTGCAGCAGTGCTTCCATGATACCCAATTCGTCATCCTCATCCTCTGTATGGATTTCAGCAGGAAACCCATCTTTGTCGATGAGTACTTGAATTACAACCGTACCACTGGTTTCAAATTCTTCGATCACCTGATGAAATCCGCTACCCTGTATGAAGGCGTCCAGTCCACCTTTAATGTCAGGACGTTCATCCAATTCATTGCATTCGTAAATTTTTTCGGTATCAACCAACAGGGCGCGAACGCGATCAACTTCAATTTCCTCTGCCAGCTCATTGACTATGCGGCTACGGGGAAAATCGGGATAGTTGTTTCGCAGGGTAAGCAGCGCAACACGTGCACTGTCCCACATCGCACCCTCATAGGGAAACCATTCCGAAAAATCCGGCTCTTCAAGCGTTTTATCAGTAATATCCTGTAAATGTGACTGGAAAGTTTTGCGTTGTAGAGAATCATCCGGTACGGCATCCCCGGGTTCGGCAGATTCTGGCAGGGATTCGGCGGATTCCGGGAGCGGTTCGACGGATTCCATTTCTTCAGGTTGAGCTTCAGCGTAATCAACTTCCTTCGATACAGCTTGATCCAGCTCGGCAGTGACTGCCATATATGCAGAATCTGCCAGCAGTGCGCGGACCGAATCACGAAACTTTTCAAATTCATCCTGCTCCTGCCTCCAGATGTACCGGGTGGTCGACAGGTCATTGATCCGATAGGCATATTGTTCATCCTCACGGGCGGCCTCAATATAATCCAGAACCGAACGGTACAGCGCCTGAGCGGCCTGAGGGTCATCCGGATATTTTTCTGCGAAATTTCTGAGCTTGCCTGCACGATCATCTGACGGATCCATTTCGATGATATCCTGGTACTTACTGGCGATGCTGTCTTCGCGACTCATGACATACTCCTCACGAACCAGATCCATATTATACCGATCGGCCATTCTCTCCGCATAAATGGTGTTGGGATAAAAATCCACCAGTTGCATGGCGTACTGAGCCGCCTGCGTGGAATCGCCCGATGACTGGTACAGTTCGGACAACGAGTAGATGGCCTGTGGTGAAAGTTCCGAATCCGGAAAGCGTCGCATCACGTTTCTGTAATACCTTGCCGCGCTGTCCGGCATCGCCAGGGACGTGAAGAATACATTTCCGATTTCGTATTCATGTGAAGCAATCATGCGGCGTGTCTCCATCTGCTCTTCCTGGGAGAATGGAACATCCGAGATGTCAATTTCGACCATCTGCTGCCGGGGTGCCACAGCCTGTTCGATCGCCTGATCCACGTCATCGATCTCTTCACCCTCTTCTTCAAACTGACGGACGATATTCACTCTCACCGCTTCCATGCGCCGCCAGTCATCTACCAGTGGGCGTGCACCCCAGTAAGCCTGAAATGCCTGACGATTCTGCATCATGAGCTGAGGGTTCTTGTAATTGAGAAACCCGTTGTCGGTATCTTCATCGGCCTGAGTGCCGACCTCTTCCATATCGGCTATGGTTACCATCTGCTGACGCCGTTGTTCCCTCTCCTGCCTTTCGATTTCAGCGATTTTACGCTCTCTGACCACATTGATGACCGAGTCAAACTCCGCCTCGGACAGTTCACTAAGCCAAAGCAGACTGTCAAGTCTGTGGACCTCATTTTGAAGGCGCGAATACTCACCATAGGATCGCGACATGAGATCGGCATCAAAGCTTTCCGGGAGCTGTTCCAAATTTGTGCCCTGCGTGGCAGATGAATCGAAATACGCCGCTGTCAAGTCAAAGTCCATGTAGAAATCCCTGTAAATCTCTGCCATTCCATAATAGATCTGAGCCTGGGTTTCTCTTGATGCCGGCTGCGTCCGACGCCGCAGGATCTCCTCATATTTCTGACGAGCAGCCGTATAGCTTCCCATGTCGTGTAGCGTACGGGCAATCTCATACTCAATGGATGCGATGTATGAAAAGTGACGATCATCCCGGCTCATGGATACAAAATGACTGTGTGCCCACTCCAGATCTCCCCGTTTCCGGGCAACAATACCCATTTTCCGCTCGGCATGATAGATCAGGTCGTAATTCGGGTTGGATTGATGCGTTGCGCGACTGTAAGCTTCGAAAGCCTCGTCATAACGCTCGAGCGACTCAAGAAGCTGTCCCTGGAGGAAATAAGTCCTCATTTCAAGTCGCCTGCTTCGAATATCCGGCAGGGCATCCGCTACATATTCGACGGCTTCCTCATACTCGCCACGAGCCACCAAAAGCTGGGCAATAACAAGCTTGAGGTCCGCTTCAATGCGACTGTCCCAGTCAAATTCCGTAGAAAAAAGTCTGGACTGAGTGTAATTTATCCCCTCTACATAGTTCTCAAGCTCCAAAGCCGCCCTGCCGCGCCAGAAGATGGCCTCCTGTCTCAACATCGGATCCGATGTTGTGGTCAACAATTCCAGGAATTTCTGATCAGCCGAGAAATACTGCTGCATGTAGAAATAGGACTTCCCGATCATCATGATGGAGTTATCGACCCAGCGGGAACGGGCATGAAACCGGATGACATCGCCGCTTTTCTGCGATGCATGCTCAAAGTCACTCAGCCCAGCCCGGCGCGGAGTGGGATGAACACGGATGGGCCGCTCGGGATTTATGGTAATTTCCTGCTGTTCCTGCAACTCTACCCCTCTTTCGAAACTGGTTTTGGCATTGTAGTAGGTATTGAAATAGGCATTGAAATCACGCCACGAACTCTGCAACGCACCGGTACACCCCTGCAACATTGGCACAGCAAACAATATCAGTATGATATATAGGTTATTACGAAGCATCACCTGCTGTGCCTGATATTATTTTCATTGCATTTGAACAGATTCAAAAAAAGCATTCAGATCAACTCGCAGCAGCTGGTAAACATTTGATTATTCAATAATACTCACCTTGATCATGTTGGTGCTGCCGCGCTTCGAAATCGGCATGCCGGCCGCTACGACAATGCGGTCACCTTGCTTGATCAATCCGGTCTCCTTCAGATAATCCTCGATGCGCTTCACACTGGTATCGGTGTCAAACAGTTCATTCAGCTGGATGGAGGTCACACCCCAGACCAGGTTAAGCTGCCGACGGACTTCTGAACTTTCTGTAAAAGCTATAACGGGTACACGCGGACGAAATTTTGCAATTCTCCTGGCTGTCGTACCGGAATGCGTTATCACGGCAATGATCTTTGCTTCCACAGCATCGCCAACGGAAACGCAAGAATAACTAAGCGATTCAACAATCTGCTTTTCACGCCATTCCGGCTGAATAAACTCCAGAGTCTGATAGATATTATCCGCTTTGGCCTCAATATTTCGACAAATCTTGTCAATATTACGCACCGCTTCGAGCGGATATTTACCTGCGGCGGTTTCCCCGGAAAGCATCACGGCATCGGTGCCATCCAGGACCGCATTGGCCACATCCGAGCTTTCCGCCCGGGTGGGTCGCGGGTTGGTCATCATCGACTCGAGCATCTGAGTCGCCGTAATAACCGGTTTTCCTGCCATTTTGCACCGATCAATAATGTCTTTCTGGATAAGCGGGATTCGCTCACTGGCGATCTCAATGCCCAGGTCACCGCGTGCAACCATGATGCCGTCAGCCTGCTGGATGATATCCTCAATCTCATTCAGGGCTTCCGGCTTTTCAATTTTTGCGATGATGCCGGCATTGCTGCCCCGAACTCTCACCTTGGATATCAGTTCCTGAACATCCCGGGCTGACCGAACGAAGGAGATCGCAACAAAATCCACCCCCTCATTCAATCCAAAGTCCAGATCCGTAACATCCTTTTCTGTTATGGCAGAAATGGTTGTTTTAACATCCGGCAGATTCACTCCCTTGCGCGGCTTCAAAAAACCGCCATTGATGACCCGGGCTGTGACCTCTTCCCCGGATATTTTTACGATTTTAAGCTCCATCAAACCGTCATCCATCAAAATGGTGTTGCCGGGTTTAACATCCCGGGCCAGGTTGGGGTAATCTATCGGGATGATTTCACCGTCTCCTTCAACATCCAGTGGAGTCAGTTTAACATAGGTGTGATCCTTAAGCTGCGCTCCATCTCCCTTCATGCGGCCGACACGTATTTTCGGTCCCTGCAAATCCATCAGAATCGGAATATTTACATCAAATTTTTTTGACAGCTTTCTGATGATTTTAATGTTCTTCTTGTGAATCTCATGGGAACCATGAGAAAAATTGAGCCGGACAACATTCATGCCGCACCGGATCAGCTGCTCTATCATTTCCGGGGTGCTGGTGCTGGGTCCGATCGTGCATACCAGTTTTGTTCTGCGATCACTTATAAACATATTTCATTGGTTAATACCGATTTAGACATCAAATTACAAAGATAGGGCCTGTTAATGGAAAATAATAATGAGGAGGCGGGCTGACTGGACAATATTTTCTTTTTTTATTAATTATTAAATTAGATTGAACACAAACTAGTAAGATTATGATTGCATTCGTTACAGTGTTGCTGTTGCTATTCTCTTCCCTGCAAAATGAAACCGCTGCTGATTCCAGGGACACCGATTCCATTTCCTTTCCATCATTTTACGAGATGGGAATAACCGTTTTGGATGATGGTAACTGGGAACAGGCTTTGCAAATTTGGCATCAGGGACAAAGCGCTCTGTCAGAACACAACCTCTCGGATCCCCGACTGGCCTTTGCCTATATTGAACTTGCTGCCGAAAAAAAGGCCCAAACCTACTATCCAGTCGCAACCGAAATCTACTATTGGGCATTTCGTACAGCTGACTGGAAAGCCTACGGGAAGGAACTCTCGGACGAAATTCACAGGATTATACCTCTCATCGATATAGATGAGCGATATACCTGGGAAAAACGTGTTCGAAAACGTGACAGTACTCTGTTTTCTGATGTTCTCGAGTTTTGGATTACCCGGGATCCCTTGTCAACAAGTGCTCTCAATGAAAGATTGATTCAACACTGGGAGCGGATTACCCATGCAAGAGAAAACTACAAACTGGCTTCGAACTCACCCTACGGAACCGATGACCGGGGAACCATATACGTCCGATTCGGCGATCCCGACAATATAAGAATCAAAAATATCTCTCTTTCCGAAGTCACGGATCCCTACCTTGGCACACCGATATTTGTATCGACCAACGTCAGTGTCCGGCTCGAACTCTGGACATACCACATGGAAGGCATGCACGAACCGGCACGGTTCTTTTTTGGTAACGCACCCAATGGTGGTCGATATCGATTGCAGGATGGAATACTGCACATGATACCGGTTGCAGGAAATCGGGTTTATATGGGTGGCAGTTATATCATTGACAACACGGGCAATAATGACGGAATTGGATCGGAACCGACCTCTCGGGATTCCGACTTCAGAGTTATACAAAATCCATTGACAGACAGGCCAACTGTCGATTCCAGAGGTGGATCAGAGTTTCTCATCAAATATGGGGTTTTGGAACAACTCAGTTATCTGGATCCCTATTTTTCTGAATTGTATGACGAGATGTATCGAACAGTTATTATTCATCGGGGAAATTTCGACCGTGCATATCAGGCCGCCAACGCCAGAATGGAAAGTTATGAGGTTCGAAGAAAAACAGAGCAGGATTACCTGGAGCCATCGTCAACTACGGATCTGCTGGAAGACATGTTGAGTAATATCACACTGGACCATGCCGTATATCGAAAACTTGACCGGAATACCGGAAATACGATATATGTACTCTCTCTCGGATCCGATGTTGAAAGTCAGGCTGCGTTCGAAATAGAGCGCTCACACAGCATCAATCTGAGTCCGGAACTTCATATAGTAAATTCTATTGAAAGTTATGATGCCTCCTGGACGCCCGTTTCAAGAGACAGGTTCACCGTGGAACTTGTGGATCTGTATCCCTACTACTCATCCTATTACCTGCTTGATGAATCCGAGACAGGCCCATACATTGTGGTTAATTCCGAACTGCTGAATACCGGCAGAACGCAGAATTCCGGCTCACTGGTGGCTATATCGGGAGACCGGGCAAGGTATTTTGTTGCCGGAAGCGGATCGAAACGCATCAGGATTCCGGATCGTCTAAAAATGGAAGACGGAAATATTCTGATCAGTGATATATTTATCGGTAGATCTCAGGAAGTATCTTATGATGAAGAATTACCTTTCATACCGGCAGCTCAGCCCGTTTTTCACCAGGAGGAAGAAATTCTGCTATTCTTCGAGATTTATAATCTGCACAAAGCGGATGAATCGGGTGAATATCCCTATGAGATAACCTATGAAATCAATCGAATGACAGATGACGGTGAACAAATCATTGAAGATGATGTGTACGCAGGAATAACACTGCTTCACCGAAGTGTATCGGATCACGATCAGCAATGGTTCAGCGTAGAGCTTGAAGAAGAAAAAACGCCCGGACACTACATGATTACATTTGATTTCAACCATGCCGGTGAGACCAGAACCCGCCAGGTCTCATTTGAAATAAGAGAACAGAACTAAAAAAGCCCTGCCTTTCCAAGAAAGACAGGGCTTGTAATTTTCCATGTTCCAACAAAATGCGTGATCCTGTG
>SLLP01000140.1 GCA_007133995.1 Balneolales bacterium | reverse complement strand
GCTCCGGTTTACCGTACCACTGCTGCGGCTGGGCGTGCTGCTCCGGTTTACCGTACCACTGCTGCGGCTGGGCGTGCTGCTCCGGTTTACCGTACCACTGCTGCGGGTGGTGGAACTGCGGTTTACCGTACCACTGCTTCGGGTGGTGGTGCTGCGATTCACCGTGCCGCTGCTTCGGGTGGTCGTGGTTCCGCGATTTACTGTGCCACTACTTCTTGTGGGAGCGGTATTTCTTGTTACTGAGCCGGTTGATCTGGTCGTCGTACCGGCATCACGCCGAACAGTAGCTGGGGCGGTCGATCCGCTTCGGGTGACACTGGTTCTTCGATCTACTGTTGCCGCTCCGGAACGTGTGACGCCTTGAGGTGCTGTTGACCCTCTGACACCCGTGGTTCTTGTTCCGTCGCGAGTAAGAGCACTTGCCCGTGTAGCCGTTGTAGCAACAGGTGATCTGGTGGTTCGGACTCTGGTTGTCCGGTCCCCGGTCACATTATAGTAATTGTAGACTACATAGTAGTTAGGGCCGAAAGGCGAATACCATCCAGCGTATCCATGGGCCGGAAATCTGTGCCAGCGATACGGGGAATGCCATCTGTAAGGCGAGTGCCAGCTATAGTAGTGGAATGAGTGCCACGGATGGTAACCATATCCGTGCCAGCCCCAGTCATAGTAGGGAACATGAAATCCGTAACCGTAGGAAAAGCCAAAACTCCATGAACTCACCGGGCGATGACGCGGATAGCGGGGAGCATAGTGATAACTGGCGGACCAGCGGTAGCGATCGTAATCACGGAAGTGCAAACCGGCATCATACAAACCATCTTCATATCCCAGATCATAGACATCCTGATCTGTTACCGGCTGCGCCCTTTCATCGCTGTATTGATCGGCGGACATCCGTGAGGGACGCTCTTCAACTACATGCACCTGGGTATAGCAGCCTGAAAGTATGAAGGCGGCCATCAGAACCATGGATATGCTTTTCAGATGTGCCATAATGTACTCCTTGTGTTTTGTTTCTGCCGGTTAAACCTGCTACTTGCAATCTAAAGCGGTCAATTAATCTATTCGTTCCATATTAAGAACGTAATTTGCTGTTTCTTTCGTGTACGTGTACTCTTTATTTCTATTACACACAGAACGGTTATCCCACCTGTTATTAATATATCATATTTCGGGAGAAATCCGCGTCCTTGTACATATTTTTACGTTTTCACCTGAAAAAAGTTCATCCGATCAGAAACATTATCTTTCTCAATAACATTTTTACCCTCTCTCAAACTTGTAATACCCTCTCTCTCAGCAACTTTCACACTTGGTAAAAAAACGGAAGCAGTTATTCCGTGGATGTTACCGAATGTCATCCAAGGTAAACGCGCAGCGCAAGACTTCGGTTATGATGACGAAGTTTTCTGAGCGCCTTCTCTTTAATCTGCCTCACACGTTCCCTTGTGAGATCGAATCTTTCACCGATTTCCTCAAGGGTAAGCGAATGTTCGCGACCGATACCAAAATACAGACGGATGACCTCAGCTTCCCGCTTGGTTAGCTTTGAAAGAGCACGCTCGATCTCCACTTTCAGCGATTCTCCCATCAGGTCGTTATCCGGGTCAGGTGTCTCTTCGTTTTCAAGGACATCCAGTAACCGGTTGTCTTCACCCTGTGCGAATGGTGCATCCACTGAGAGATGGCGACCGGATATTTTGAGCGTATCTGATACTTCAGATACCGTCATTTCCAGGCTTTCTGCCAGTTCGGCAGCTGATGGAATTCGCTCGTACTCCTGCTCTAGCTTGGAAAGTTCTTTTCCGATTTTGTTCAAGGCTCCCACACGGTTTAGTGGCAAGCGAACAATTCTGCTCTGTTCCGCCAAAGCCTGAAGTATGGACTGGCGGATCCACCACACAGCATAGGATATGAATTTGAACCCACGCGTCTCGTCAAATCTTTTAGCAGCTTTAATCAGCCCAAGATTCCCCTCATTGATCAGATCGCCAAGTGAAAGACCCTGGTTCTGGTACTGTTTGGCAACTGAGACAACGAACCGCAGATTAGCTTTGGTTAGTTTTTCAAGGGCATCCTGATCCCCAGCCTGTATCTTTTTGGCGAGATCAACTTCTTCGTCCGGTGTGATCAGACTGACTTTTCCTATCTCTTGCAGGTATCTGTCAAGAGACTGGGATTCTCTTGTTGAAATTCCACTGGGACTGGGATTTTTGGGTTCTTTTTTCTTCTTGGCCACTTGAGATACGTTGGTTTGTTTAAGTTCAGAAGCATTATGTGACAATAATGGTGTCACATAATATACAATCTTTCAGAGAGGATTTCCCCAAAAAGCAAAATGGATGCCGGGAACAGATCTTCACTAAAAAAACGATTCAAATTTAAGTATCTTATACGTCAAATGCGTCGATTTATTTCCTATTTGACAAATGACTCTCCGGGGAAGGGATTATTTAGTTCAAAAAAGCGGCATACCGAAACAGCAATGTCTGTAAAACTGCCTCTTGTACACAAATCCGTTGAGACTGCCGACTTCGTCGGATAAACCAAAAGTGGAGCAAATTCGCGCGAGTGATCCGTGCTGGGCATGGATGGATCGTTGCCATGATCGCCGGTGATGATCAACAAATCATCATCTTTCATTTTTGAAAGAAAGCGGGGAATTGCCTTATCGATCTCTTCAAGCGCACCTGCATACCCTTCGATATCGTTCCTGTGACCAAAGTCTTGATCCGTTTCAATCAGGTTGACAAACACAAAACCTTGATCCATGAAATCCATTACTCTTAGCAGCTCTTCAATTCCCTCCGAATTGCTCTTTGTCCGATATGCGCGGTCAAATCCCTGGTCGGCAAAAAGATCTATCACCTTGCCAACCGAAACGGTCTCAATCCCCTGTTCCTGTAGATAGCCGGGAAGGAACGGCTTGCCCGGCTGCAGTGAAAAGTCGTGACGCTGATCAGACAAACGCCTGTAGGAGCCCGGCTCTCCTTCAAAGGGTCTTGCAATCACACGGCCGACCGCATGTTCACCAACCATCACTTCGTTTCTTGCAATTTCACACCACGAATAAAGTGTTTCCAGGGGTACTGTATTCACATCGCATGCTACCTGAAATACGCTGTCAGCCGATGTGTAAACAATGGGAAGTCCGGTTTCTTCATGCTCTTTGCCAAACTCCTCAATGATTGCCGTTCCGGATGCCGGTTTGTTCGCAAGCACACCGGAGACCTTGGTCAGCGAACAGTACTTGTCGATCACATCTTTTGGAAAACCATGAGGATATGTTGGAAATGCGTATTCAAGCTGAAGACCCGCGATCTCCCAGTGTCCGGTCGTGGAATCTTTTCCGGGTGAGATCTCCCGCATTTTGCCGCAGGCGGCAAGGGGATTGCGAACGGGAGCTACGGTATCCAGCGGTATGATATTGCCTATACCGAGTCGCTGCATTTCCGGCAGTTTGCAGCGAGTCAATGCCACCACGTGGCCAAGGGTATTGCTACCCTCATCTCCATACAGATGGGCATCCTCTAGCGCTCCTACGCCAAGGCCGTCAATAATTACCAGATAACATACCGCCACGTCACACCTCAACGATAAACTTTTGCTGTTTTACGGCATCATTCATTGCCATTTTTATATTTTGAATGATGGCGTCCGTTTTAGTGTCCATTCCTCCATTCAACCTCACAACACCTGTATTAAGCCGCAACATTATGTCGTCTTTTCCAGATATGGTTATCGGTTCCCGAATGGCCTCTTTCACACTGCCTGTCCACGAAAGAAAGGCCGATTCATCAGTCGATTGCAATAAAAAAGTATACACATAATCACTGTAAGCACCAATAATGCCAGGAATACCAAAATTCTGAGGTCGGATTTTTTCCATAACCTGCCGTTGCAAGTTCGTGAGCTCCTCAAGTCTGTAGCGGGTACGCAAGTCATTAATATTGCCAATAGTGAGCATGCCTATCCATGTGGACATAGTCGGGGTTTGCAACCTTATATGTTCGGTGAGTTGTGTCAGTATTCCGCTTACCAGTTCTCTGGAGTAGCTTGAAATGCCGGTTGAGAATATATTTTCATAGACATCGAGGTCGGGAAGCATGGCCTCCAGCTTCAGGCCGGTAACACGGCACAGGTTGCTGATTTTGTGTTTTACAGCTTCGCTGAAGAGAAGCGGATTTTCACTGTATGCCAAAACCAGTAGCTGGCGTCTTTGTCTGTGCATCACCGGTATGGCAAGTGAGGCTCCGTAACACAATGGCTCCAAATTGGATATGCGTTTCGGACCGGCATTGAAATGAGGGGAGTAAAATGGTTCGCCATCTGACAGCGCTCTTGAGGCAATGGAACCTTTTTCCATGGCCAGTCCGATCGGTGGCGGATATTTTGCTCCAGCAGAATAGAGGACGCTGTGCCATTCATTGAGCCCTCTCGCAAGCATGACCACACCGCCACTGTCACCCATAAAGAGTTGCAGTTTATCCACCAACATTGTTGCAAGTTCAAGCGGATTCTCAGCTTTGATCAGATCACGTATGATATGGTCGTATTCCACCCATTCAGACTGTTTTTCAACGAGCTCGCTTATTTCCTGGTACGACTGCAACATCCGGTTTAGCACTTTCTGATATGCGGTAACCATCTGTTCGTCCCAGGCCTTTAGTTCGGGTTTATTCGATGACTCCACAGTAGTAATGGCCACGGTTTCGGTATTAAACACAAATGGAATCAGGTAGATGTAATTAATCGGAGGCGATGAGGTATAATGCTCCAGTTCCCGGGGCTGGAAGTGTATGTTCTTTTCGAGCCGTGTTATGGACTTGATGGAGCTGTAGTTTTTCAGAAAATGATTTTGACGCCTGACACGATCCTGGTAGACAACGTCTTTTCTCATGGTAGAATAGCCGGCAAGAACAAAAATGTCACGATGGGGATTCACCCAGTGTATGGAGACCGTCTCAACCTGCAGGGAGGTCCTGAGAAGCATAAGCATGTCCCGAACAACCTTCTTGAAATTCTGGAGATTGTCTTTTTCCCTGTCGGCTCCTGGTTTAAAATTCATACCATTGCGTTTTAAGGTCTGAGACTATATTACTGTTTTGTTTTTCTTGTTAGCGTCTTGGTTGGCCTGGTATATGCTTTGTTCTCGCATAAATTAAATCTATGAATGCTTTGGCGGAGCCACTTCCGGGAGCAGGGCTTCAGCCTCACCGATCAGTTCCTCAATAGCTTGCAGGCCGCGGTTCCAAAATTTTGCGTCATTTATATCCACCCCCAGGTCAACCATGATATTCGAGGGCCAGTCGGAACCTCCTTTCTCCAACATTTTCATATAGGCCTCATTGAATCCATTTCCGGAATCCAGGAATTCCTGGTACAAAGCAAGCACCAGCAGCTCACCGAAAGCATAGGCATACACATAGCCCGGAGTGTGAATGAAATGAGGGATGTAGCTCCACCAGAGTTTGTAATTCTCTGTCAGGGTAACAGAATCACCATAAACCGGGGTTTGGGTCTCCATCCAGAGCTCTGAAAAACGATCTGTTGTCAATTCGCCTTCTTCACGCCGGGCGCGGTGAATCCGGTGCTCGAAGCGATTCATGGAAATCTGACGGAATACCGTGGCAATACTGTCATCAATCTTACCTACAAGTAAGGCCATCTTCTCTTCCGGGTTGTTCAAGTTTCCCAGTAACTTGCGAAATACCAGCATCTCCCCGAAAACAGAGGCGGTCTCGGCGGTGGTCAATGGTGTGCCGGACTGTAAAATTCCCTGCTTGCGGGAGAGGTACTGATGCACACCATGTCCAAGTTCATGAGCAAGGGTCTGCACATCACGTATTTTCCCATCGTAATTCATAAACACATAGGGATGAACCGAGGGAATGGTGGAAGCCGAATAGGCTCCGCCCCGTTTGCCCGGCTTAACCGCGGCATCGATCCAATTCTCTTTGAAAAAACGCTCCGCTACAGCACCCATTTCGGGGTGAAACTCGGAATATGCATCCAGTATCATATCTTTTGCAGCACCCCAGTGGATTTTTTCGCGATTTTTCAACACAGGAGCGTATCTGTCAAATTCCAGCATCTCATCGACTCCCAGCAGCTGTTTTTTCAGCTGGTAGAATCGGTGAACCAGCGGATAATGACCGGTTACCGCATCAACCAGAGCCTGTACGCTATCATCGGATATCTCGTTTGCAAGGTTGCGGGCTTTTAACCAATGGGGGTAGTTACGCAACCGGTCGTTGGTATGTTTGTCGGCAAGTAATGTATTGAAGACATAAGTCAGAGGATGTTTCATCCTGAGAAGACCCTCAGTGAAAACCATGGACGCCTCACGTCGGACATCACGATCCGGATCACTCATCTTGCTCAGGATCTGTGATTCGGTCAGCTCTTCGCCATCTATCTCGAAACGGGATGCACCGAGCGTTTCATCAAAAAATCTGACCCATGCTTTTGCGCCCGTAACCGATTTGGCAGAAAGGATTTTTTCCTCCTTTTCCTCCAGTGTATGCGGTTTATCCAGCCTGGAAGTTTCCAGATAATGGCTGTAGAAAGAGAGCTCCTTGCTGTGAATAAGTTTCACGGCCGATTCCTCATCCATATCCAGCCACTCAATAGTGAAGAATATGATTTTTTGTGATAATTCTGAGGAAAGTTCGGTGGTTTGCTGCACGGCTTTACCCAGAGCCGGATCTTCGGTGTTTGTGGTCCAGTTCAAGTAGGTGTAGGAACCCAGCCTGCTCATGATCTCCAATATCTCCGAATACCGATCCAGAGCTTCGGCAAATTCAGCGGGCGAGAGAACAGATACCCGTTTCCGATAGGATGCTTCAAATGAATTTGCAAGCTCAAGCACCTTCATTCGGTCGGCTTCAATGGCCGGGTCATCCGAATTTTTGTAGAGATCTGAGAGATCCCAGTGAATCTCTTCTGCACCTGTTATTTTTTTCTTTTTCATAATAATTTACGGGGCATTTACGATGACGGAGTATAAGAAAAAAATGTCAACGTTTTTGATGTCGATTTCGTTATTTGATTTGTTATTCGTTTTCCTAACACAATCTCCTTAAGCATCGTTTTACAGTTTTTATCGTTTTACTGTCCGGTGGACAGTTATCTTACCGGTATAAGTTTAATGTAACTGAATCTGACACTCCGTAATCCCTGAAGCCTTGAAGCAGATAGAAGCGCAATTCGGTCCAAACGCAGCCCTGGTAGAAGAACTCTACGACCAATACCTCGAAAACCGGGAATCGGTACCTGATTACTGGCGCGAGTATTTTGACGAAATGGGGAATGGCACACCTTCCGAAAAAGCTGTCATCCCGGACAAAAAGAAAAAACCGGAAACGGCCGGTACCGAGCAGGCTGATGGTACGTCGGACAGGAATAAAAAAATTGCAACCCGTGAGAAGAAACGGGATAAGGAGACAGATAAAGCAGCTGATGAAAGGTCAGAAAAAAAGTCCAAAGCAGAGACCGACGGTAAAATTGAAACCAAAGCTGCTGACCGGGCCGACGAAAAGGAAAAAGATTCGCTATTTGAGTACAAGCCACTCAAAGGTGCGTCGGGTAAATTGGCCGCCAACATGGAGTCGAGTCTGGAGGTACCGACAGCCACATCCCTCCGTGTCATTCCTGTCAAAATGCTCATGGAGGACCGGCGCATAATCAACAGCTATCTGGAAAAGCGACTTCAGCCAAAAGCGACACTGACCCATTTCGTAGCCTGGGCTGTTGTAAAGGCTCTGAGCGAGTATCCTCAGCTTAATCATCACCTTGGTGAGAAAGACGGAAAGTCTGCAAGGGTTATACCCAAATCAGTCAACCTGGGAATTGCAATTGATCTTCCCAATAAGGATGGATCCCGCACCCTGGTGGTTCCCAACATCAAGGGTGTTGACAAAATGACCTTCAGTGAGTTTCTGGATGCTTTTTTGGATCTGATTGAACGTGCGCGAAACGGAAAGTTGGAGGTAACTGATTTCGAGAACACCACCATCACTATCACGAATCCTGGCACCATTGGCACGGTTTCTTCCATGCCACGTCTGATGAAGGGCCAGGGTGCGATTATTGCAACAGGAGCCATGAACTACCCGGCTGAGTTTCAGTCGATGTCCCAGGAGTTGCTGAGTCATCTTGGAATCAGCATGGTGATGAATGTTACCTGCACTTATGATCACCGCATCATACAGGGTGCTGAATCGGGATCTTTTCTGGCACGTATCCAGGAATTTCTGGCGGGCCCGACCGACTTTTTCGAATCCATTTTTGAGGAGCTCAATATTCCCTATGAGCCTATACCCTTCGGGGAGGATCACTACATCGGATTTCTCGATGGTGGATCGGACCGGGTTGAATCTGACAAGAAAGCAGTGGCTGTAAGCCGTCTGGTTGACCGTTACCGCAGGCATGGCCATGTGATGGCAGAGCTCAATCCGCTTCAGTTTGGCACAGGGTATAATCCCGAGCTTGATTTCCACTATCATGGCCTTACGATGTGGGATCTGGATCGAAAATTCTATGTCCCCTATCTGGGTGGATCCGACCGGTTCACCTCCCTTCGAAATGTCATTGATATTCTGCGCAAGACGTACTGCGGTTATATCGGATCGGAGTACACCCACATTCTTGATATTGAGGAGCGTGGCTGGTTGCGCGACACCATGGAGTCCACAACGAACGATCCGGAGCTGACCAAGGAGGAAAAGAAACAGATTCTTCACAAATTGAATCAGGCCAGTGCCTTTGAAGAGTTTCTACATAAAAAATATATCGGACATAAACGTTTTTCACTCGAGGGCGCCGACACTCTCATCCCGATGATCGATTATCTGCTAGAGAGAGCTGGCAACTACGATATTACCGATGTGGTTCTTGGAATGGCACATCGCGGTCGTCTTAATGTTCTGGTCAACACCATGGGAAAATCCTACAAAAAGGTTTTTGCCGAATTTGAAGGTAATATTGATCCGGAAAGCGCCCAGGGTACAGGTGATGTAAAGTACCATCTTGGCACCACTGCAGTGCATGAAACCGGTGAGAACAAGGAGATCAATTTGCTATTGATGCCAAATCCCAGTCACCTGGAATCGGTAAATCCAGTGGTTGAAGGCGCCTCACGTGCACTGCAGGACAGAATTGGAAAGAAGAAAGCTTCGGAAAAAGTGATTCCTCTTCTGATTCATGGAGATGCCGCATTTGCCGGACAGGGCGTGGTCGCCGAGACCCTGAATATGTCACAGCTTGACGGATTTAAAACGGGTGGGACAATCCACCTGATCATAAACAACCAGATCGGTTTTACAACGCTGCCAAAAGACGGCCG
>SLLP01000162.1 GCA_007133995.1 Balneolales bacterium | reverse complement strand
GCCGGACTTTGGCCAGCATGCCGGAATAATGTGAAAGCCGCTCCAGAGGATAGTGCCGGGTGATAAGTTCACTGTCCAGTCTCCGTCCACTATTGGAGTACGGGACCTGCCGGAGCTCTTCCAGGCAGTGATAGATCATGAACTGGTAGAAGTTCTTGTTGACCAGTTCCCTGCCGGACAGGTTAAGCATGCGTTCGGTGTAGCTGTAACCGAGAAGGGGCATGCTCTCGGCAACATCGGGATGATTGTGGACCGGTGAGAGAAACGTGAATGCCGCCTGGCCTTCGTTGACGGCCCAGATGGTGATTTTACGGGCCGGATCTGGGGTGTCGATGGCTTCAAAACTGGCTCGCATGGCATCCCGCAATTTTCCCGGCAGATCCGCTTGCTCATCCAGCCGGAAGATATGTCCCAAAAAAGCGTCGGTATAGCCCAGCCTTTTCGCGATATAGCCGGCGACCATGTCATCGCTCTTGCGGACACTGCCCGAGGAAACCTCCGAACCTGCGAGCACACCGCCCGATCCGCCTCCCATGTGAAATCCATGCCGCTGCATGTGCCGTATGAACGACATGGTCTTGACGGGATGGTGAACAGCGGTTTGTCCGCCGGTGAGCCGCAGTACATCATCAATCACATCAGAGATAAGGGCCGTTTCTCCCAGGGGCAGAACGATATGCTCCATGTCCAGTTTGCGGGCCACCCCGCGCGCCGCCCTGACTTCCGGGGTATCCTTCGATTTCGTTGAATTGATGAAAGTAAAGGCGGTGAACCGATCCCGATCGGCGGCGGCGGCGACCATCCGGCTGTCCAGCCCGCCGCTAAGAGAGACAAATCCCTTGCGTCCCCGACTGCGTTTTTCGACGCTCGCCACCATTTCGTCATAGGTATCACCGGCGTAAACCCCGTAATCGGAGATGGGGCTGTCCGGTTCGGCGGGTTTGTAGTAGGTGCTGCGACCGGTAATCCGGCCGTTTTGAATGATCAGGTGTTCGGCGGGCCGCATCCGCTCCACTTCCCGGAAGGTGGTCCTGCCCGAAAGCGTGTGGCCGATGCTCAGCAGCTGCATCAGCGAGAGGCGGTCCAGCGTCACTCCGCCGGGGATGATTTCGAGGAGGAAGGCGATGTTGGTGGAGAAGCGGAACTGTCCGTCCGACAGGCTGAAAAAACACGGGCGTGAAGCAAAACGGTCGGTGAAGATGTGCAGGGCTCCGGAGGCGGTGTCCCCGGATTTCCCGGTCGATGACTTTTTTTTCAGAGCTGCTATGGCTCTGGCCGGGTTGGGCACAGCAACGGCTACGAATTCGCCGTCGGCTTCCTTGATACGAGTGAGCAGCTCATCCTCCGGCATGTCCACGAGCTCCGGGGAGGTCGGGGAGTTCGGTGAGGCCGCCGAGTCACGAGAAGTCGGGGAATCCGCCGTAACCCGGGAGTCCGGGGAGTCCTGAGAATTCAGGGAACCAGCCGTATCCCGAAGAAACTCGTTGAAGCCCAGGCAGAAGACATACATCCCCCCTGCCGGAATGCACATGATCGTGTCCATGGACGTTTTTTTGAGCCTGGTGCCGACGATCAGTCCGGCCTGGTCGCGCGTTTGCGGTTTGTCGGCTTCCTGCGACTGCGCATCGCCGGTTTTTTTCGTTTGTGTCACTCCACCATTTTTCGTCTGCAGGTTGTCGTATCCGCTTGCGCCGTATCCCACGAAATCAAGATCGTAATCATCGGGATTTTCACCCCGGATGATCGGGAAGGTGCGCAAATGCTCACGAAAAGCCGGATCAAACGACGGGACCCATCCTCCCGAAACTCCCGCGATCAGTGACATGTCATTGCCTCCGGGCTTTTTTGAAGGTGTCGATTTTGAGTTTCAGCCAGAACAGGGACGGGCGATCCCTGAATTCGCGGAGCTTCCGTTTGGTTGCGGAGGCGACGGGCAGATTGTCCGGTGTTTTGAGGATCTGTTCGATATCCTCGTTTGTCACCATGGTGTGGAATTTTCGGGCGTATCGCCTGAATTGAAAAAAACCGTTGTAGCGTGCGGCGTTTCTCATCATCACAAGCAGATGAAAACCGTACCAGCGGTAAAAGGAGTCGTCGAAGTCGTCGAACAGGCTGTTGCGGATGAGGATTCTTTTGAGCTGCAGATCGGATTCGATGATGTCGAAATGGCGGTCGTCGAAGGAATGCATGATGGCGCCGGGTCGCTGGCGGTAGTAGTACAGGCTATCGGTGATAATGACGATCTGCTTGCAGCGTATCAGCAGTTGCGGGGTGATGAAGTTGTCTTCCATGATCTTGCCCGGCGGGAAACGCAGCATGTGAAAGAGCTCGGTGCGGTAGATGGCGTTCCAGACGTTGGCAATCAGCTTTTTTTCGAAGAAGGCCCGGAAGAAGTCGCGCCGGGTGTTGAGGGCGAGTTCGGAGGGTTTCGCGGTGGAATCGAGCCCACGCCAGTACTCGAATTTGCGTCCGGATGCCATGTCTGTGAAGCTGATGGTCCCGCATTTGACCATATCGGCGCCGGTTTCCCGGGCTTTATTGTGCAGGATGGCGAGCATGTCCGGGGCGATGTAGTCGTCGCTGTCAATGAAGACGATGTACCGGCCGGAGGCGTGATCGATTCCGGTGTTGCGCGCCTCGGAGAGGCCTTTGTTCTCCTGGTCGATGATGGTGATCCAGTCGTGCTCCTCGGCGTAGCGCCGGCAGATTTCACGGCTGTTGTCGGGGGTGCCGTCGTTGACGATGAGTACTTCGCGAGGCCGGAGCGTTTGCGCCACAACGGATTGCAGACACTCGTCGATGAATGCCTCCACGTTGTAGACCGGGATGATTACGCTTATGTCACTCGTTTTGTGCCTCATTTTGTCAAACTTCCCTTTCTGCTGCGATTCGGGTTGACGCTGACGTTTTACCTCTGTCGGGCAGCCTTCATCGGGCGGCCTTCGTTGATTGCCAATTCCTTATCGCTTTCGTTGTGTTGCCTTAGTCGGGTTGCTATCGTCTGGCTGCCATTGCCGTGTTGACCTGTGTGATGTCGTCTCCGTCGGCCGGTGCAAGCATGAATCTAATGGGGTATGATGGTCCGGTTTGTTGTTGGCCCTAACTGCTGCGAGCGCGTTTAATCAGAATATTGTAAACTGCTTTGACAAAATAAAGAAAATCTGTGCAAAATGGCGCTTTTTTATACCGGAGGATGTACCGGGTCTCGGATTCCTGCATTGCTTCGAGGGAATCGGGCAGGTCGGCGTAGTAGGGCGGGATGAGTCCGGGTTTGATTTCGCGGCGCAGTTTTCGGAATTCGGGGGTGTAGAGCTCAGTTTCTGAGCGCTGATCGGCCGGACTCCGACCAGCTTGAAATCTCTTTTGAGGTAGTTCAAGAGCATGGGGATTTCGTCGATCCAGTATTTGCGGAGCAGGCGGCCCCAGGCGGTCACGCGAAGATCGTCGCGGATCTTGTCGCCGCGATCCAGTTCGTTCTGCCCACAATTGAGCTTGATTTGCCCGCAAACAAGTGTAAACTGCCAGAAAGCGAGTCTAAACAGCCCAAAATTGAGCATTGGTTGCCCGAAAGCGGTCATAAACTACCCGCAAGCGAGCTTCGAACGCTTAATGATAATTCCGTTTTTTTTGGGATGCAACGAATATTTATCCGGAACTCCTCTCCTGACGTTTCGTCTCAACCGGTTTCCTTTGCACGTCAGCCTGCAGCGGCTTGGCAGGAGATCCGTTATCCTGAAGCAGTGGAATATGAACAAGCGGTGCAAGTTGCGTGATGAGGCTGCGAAAGCTCACTTCAACATCGGTTTCGCTGGAGACCTCTATTACGTTTATGCCCTCCCGGCGGACCAGCTCCATAATCCTCTCCTTCTTTTTGCTCCAGCTTGCAAAAAGTTCGGCCAGTTCCTCGATGGGGACCTTGCTGAGCGACCATTCGGTCGGATCAGGCACGGACATGCGCACTGTGCTGCAGCGTTTGAGCGCCATTTGCGGATCGACCGACAAATTGATAATAATCGGCTTGTACTCCTTGACCTGTGCCCTGAAAATGGCGTGATACTCGGGAAGGTGGTTGGTGCTGCCGATCCGGTGCCCGGCCGACCGGTAGAACTGGAACGTGCCTTCGTGACTGATGATAAAGTCGATATCCTTCCGGAAGTGTTTTTCCGTCTTGTACTTGCGTTTAAGCAGCGTATACAGGCTCCCCCGATAGCGGAATTTCGGATGAAACCGCACATACACCCCTTCCAGGAAACAGGACAGATTGCACCCGTAATATTTTAACATCTTGCGGAACCGGGGGAACGGCCTGGGAGTGGGCTTTCGGTTGGAGCGTGTGGATCTGGGCAGCTCCAGCACCCTGCAACCCGCCTCTCTGAGATGCGCATTCAGCCTGTCGGCCAGCGTTGTTTTCCCACTTCCGCTTATTCCGACAAATTCTATGTAGTATCTGTGGGATGCCATGTCATGCCGGTGTATTTCAACCTGTTTTTATGCTTGCAGTATATGATTGCCTCGACTGTAACTCGGCTTTGATGCCGTGTGTGCAATCTGTCAAATGATAATGTAGTGACAAAGCAGTTAGGAACGTGGTGGTCTGTCTGATACGATTATCCATCAAATAGGTGTACCGTTTTGTTGATAAAGCTAATTTTAAACAGGACAGTGCTAATTCGCCATATCGATATATTTAAACATATGATATCAACATACAATTTTTAAATTCGATTTCACATTAAATATCATTAATAAACTTTATTTTAAAAGACTGAAGATGCGAGGTCGCGGGCAGAATTTTCTTATAAGGCATATAGTTTCAGTTATCTGTGTCGCACACAAATTTGTGTCCGTTTTGTGATTATTAAGAATTCTTAATGGTATTCTTGCAATTAAGTTTCAATATTTATTTATAATATGTTACATGAAGGATGTGGCATCGCCCTGCTAATTTCCATGCAATGCCTTCTACGCATACTTCCTGTGCATTCTTCCAATTCGTCTTTCCTATGCCTGGTCTTCATTGACCATTTCCTGACTGCTATACCAAATAAACATCCCACTGCCACCTATCTGCATTAACCACCGATGACATCCCGAAAAACCGATAGTCAACCGGTTTTCACCTGCTATTCTCTCTAAGGAAAGATCCTGAAAAGCCAGTTTGCGCTGCCACTTCCGCGTGCTCCCGTGCAGCAACCTGACATCACCATAGTGCAGAACCACCTGCGGAACCCGCATCACGGTATCCCGGACATGGCCCGTCTGGCAAGATTCGGTTTTTGCGCTATTAAATATGATGATGGGTGCCACGCTCACCCTCCAAGGCCAGTCCATGCTGCATCCTTGAACAGCTCGCGCGCGATCATCAACCGCTGTACCTGCCCGCCAGACAGCCGGATCGCGCGATCCCCGACCAGGGTGTCGAATCCGTCCGGCAACTCAAGGATGAAATCGAGGGCATTGGAGCGCTCCGCCGCGTCTTCGATTCGGCTGCGAAACGCGTCATCCGACCGGTCATCGGGTCCGGGATGGACGCCATTCCAACCGCTAACCTCCCTCCCATCCCCGCTCCATAGCGAGATATTATTTGCGATCGTATCATCAAAAAGCACCGGATCCTGCGGCACAAAGCCGATCTGACGACGCCACGACCCGCGGTCGATCTGCTGATGCGGTGCGTCGTCGATCAGCAACGTGCCCTGCTGCGGCGCCACCAGCATCGTGATCATGTCGATGAGCGTTGACTTGCCCGCACCTGACGGAGCAAAAAACGCGACCCTGCTGTTGACATCGATCTTCAGGCTCACCCCGGCCACCGCAGTCTCTCCGGCAGAAGCACCGGTGTCGCCGGTGGCACCCGTCACATCACCTGCCCGCTGCATCCCGGCCGTCTCGATCATGTGCAGCAACGGCAGTAGCAGCGCAATGCCGAACGCTTCGGTGGATACGGCCAGAGCCTTGAGCAAAAAACGAGGTACATGCGTCGCCCCAGGTGTTTCCTGAAGATCCGGAAATAGGTTCGTATGTCGGTCAGGATAGTCACAGGTGGATGGTCTTGCCTGTCGTTAATCTACAGCGATGAATCCATGAAACAAAACAAAGGCTGATAGCACAAAGTAACGACAAGTCGCTTGTAAGGATGGCGCAACCGGGTAATCATAATTGTATCCCGCACCATCGACCCGGCAGCACCATCGACCCGGCAGCACCATCGACCCGGCAGCACCATCGATCCGGTAGCACCATCGATCCGGTGAAACCGGACCGCGGGATCAGACCATCAACTATCCGTCAACTATCAATCAAAAGGTATAAAATCATGAATTCCTATTACAAAATTTTATCCGTTTATTTTTTCTTCGGAGTGATGCTTCTGATGACGCCGGCATCCGCATTTACATACGAAATGGCCGCTGATGACGCGCCGGATACATCGCTTGATGTATCGTGTGACGACTTCCTCCTGCTCCCCGGCATATCCTGCGTGCTATCCCTTCAGGCATCGGATCTTCCGGCCATTCAGTATGCCGGTCTTGAACTGCGATACGACGCCGCCCGGCTCACGTTCCTGCAGGAGCGGCCCGGAACGGTCTTTGACGGCAATGCGGTCACCATAGCCCGTCATCTGCCGGACGGACGGCTAGGCGTTTCGGTCAGCAGCACCGCCGGTGAGCGCCTGGCCGACGGAGACATAATCTATATGGATTTTGTCATCCGCAATGGAGCGCCTGACGGCACGGCGGCATTTTCCATCGATTATCTCGAGTTCACCGACCGCGACGGGTCCCCCCGGCCCGTACCGCTTCCCGAAGCCACAGACATCACCATTCCACCCTATCTTTCCGATGCCGGCATCACCGGACCCGGACCGGTCACCATCGCGCGCGGATCTGAGCTGCTTTTCAGCTTTCACCTGTCTGCGTCAGGCATCACCGCCGATGATCTGGCCGACCCGGAACGATTCACGGCCGATATGATCATCGTTGACACCGGCTTATGGGACGGTTCCGCACCGATCCCGGACCCGGCGGCATTCGACCGGATCGTTCCGCTAACCTACACCGGTATGTCCAGCGGACAATTCCGCTTCGAGGCGCCATTCCCACCGGAGCAACCGGTCGGCTCCTGGCAGGTCGTGGCCTATTTCCAACTGGACGATCAACCGGAGCTCATCGCCGGCTATGGCAGCGACCAGGGTTCGGGTGGATTATTGGACGATGAAACGTTCACCGCCGTGGAAGTGACTGTGACCACACCGCGCGTCACGATTGCCGAATGGACTTTTGACGATGAACAGTGGACCGCCGATACCGGACTTTTCACCAACCTTCAGCCCGACTCACCAGCCGAATTTACTCTTTTCGGGGCACGTTTCAGCGGCTGGACCACCGGCTACTCCGGCCGTGCACCCAATTCTAACAACTGGCAACAAGAGGCTAATGGAGATGACGGTGACGGCGGAAACAACGGTGACGGCGGAAACAACGGTGACGGCGGAAACAACGGCGACAGCGGTAAAGACGGCAATGATACCGATGGTGGCGGGGATGATAATGGGGACGGCGACAGCGGAGACAGCGAAAGTGATGATAACGGCAATGGAAACGGTAGTGATAACGACAACTTTGATAGCGATTTTTCCGCAGTGCACGACAAGTACTGGCAGGCGCGTCTGTCAACAGAGGGCTACCACGAGCTAACCCTGCAGTTCCGCATGAACGGGTCCGGCACCGGCCCCCGCAACTTCCGTCTCTATTACAGCATCGATGGCGGGACTGAAGACGGGTCAGTCGGCTGGCAGCCCGTGCCGGATGGCGAGATAGAGGCCGGTACATCATGGGCACTGTTCAGTGTGAACCTGCCTACGAATACTGCAGACATGTCCGATTTGTTCCTGCGCTGGGTGCGCATCGGCAACACCTCAATCGCCGGAAATGATATCGGTCCGACTGGCACCAACCGCCTGGACGATGTCCGGATAACCGGTGCCCCACTCGACACAGAAGAAATGTTTGTCTGGCCCGGCAACACCCGCGGCGAGGGAACCGTGACGGAGGCCGACGTCCTGAATCTGGCGCTTTACTGGATGTCGACCGGACCCGAGCGGGTTCCCCGAAGCATTGCCTGGTCTCAGCAGCCGGTGGTACGCTGGGTGCCCGAATCCGCCGCTCATGCCGACACGGACGGCGACGGTCGTGTCGGATACCGCGACCTGCTGGCCATCGGTCGAAATTTCGGCCAAACCGTGGATTCAAATCCGCAGAAAATCGCAGCCAAAACGGCTAAAACGGCCTCCGCCGATAATAATGGCGTTGCAGGCGCAAACCATGCCGGCGCAAACCATACAGTTGCCAACCCGGCGCACTACGCTCCTCCCCTGCTATCCAAATCCCTTCCCGTGCTCTCTGCGCAGGAGACGGTCCGCGTGGTGTTACAGTCCGGCTTACCGGTCCAAATGCTAGGCATCAGCACACGATTTTCCCTGGACCAATTGCCACCGGATGCCTGGGAGCTCGTCGAGTTTGCCCCCGGCGACTGGGCAAAGGATTGGCTAAACCACGATCGCCTGATCCGCTTTCATCACGGCCGTAGTCTGGAAGCCGTAAATCCGGCAGACTATCTGGGTGAAAACACACAAGGGAGACACGATAAAACGGCAATAGCAAGTGACGGCACACAAAGCGGCACGCAAATCGACAAGCAAAGTAACACATGGTCTGCGGCATGGGCGCATGCCGGTCCGGCGGCCCCGGTTCAGACCACAGAACTTGTCACGCTGATCATCCGGGCGCACACCGACTGGGACACCACACCCGTATTGAATCTGCGGCGAACATCCCTGTCCATCCCGGACGGTCTGGACGGACACCCGGATACTGGGAGCTGGAAACTGATCCGCCAGGACCGTCCGATTGACGCCGGTCGCGATCCGGCCGGGGACATCCCCCTGGCAACCCGCCTGCACGCCAACTATCCCAATCCGTTTAACCCGTTCACCACTCTGTCTTACGACCTGCACCTGGCGGGGGAAGTCCGGGTGAGTGTCTATGACGCACTGGGGCGCCGCATCGCTATTCTGACCGACACCCGGATGGATACCGGCCGCCACGAACTTACTTGGGATGCCTCGCGTCAGGCCAGCGGAATGTACCTGGTCAGGCTGGAAACCCCACACACCACACAAACCCGTCAGATCATGCTGGTGAAATGAGAAGTGCATGTCAATAGACTCCCCGGACTCCCACGAGATTCGGGGAGTCTCCTGCATTCGGATCAATCATTTAAATCGGATCTATCAACTAAATAGGATCAGTCATTTCTATCATTGGCAAACTGAGCCAGGGTTACGCCATTAGCGCAAAT
>SLLP01000141.1 GCA_007133995.1 Balneolales bacterium | reverse complement strand
TGGGACCGATGCGCCAGTCATCTTCATCGCGACTTACCACTTTGCCGTCAGGTGTGGTTTCGGTATAATTTTCCGGTGTGCGGTAAGCCTGTTGTTCGAATTCAATTTGATCCTGGCTTCGATTGCACCCCGTCGCAAATATACCCAGGGCAACCGCCAAAACAAGTAGTGTCCGGATGTGCAAGGTGTATACTGTACTTATTCCTGAAATCATAATAATGAAAAACCGGCACCCCCCTGGGAACCTTTTCTTCTCCATTTTCGTGAGATAATATGTAATTTGCCATTCTTTTCTGTAACCAGGCAAATCTGAACTTTTAAAATAACGAATTATGCTGGAAGTAATTGGCATCACAAATTGCAATACCATAAAAAAGACAAAGAACTGGCTTGATGACAACCATATTTCCTACTCCTTTCGGGACGTTAAGAAAGAGCCGCTGACCCCCAATGAACTGGCTGAACTCGTGATGAGAGCGGGTCTCGAGACCCTGGTCAACCGCAAGGGACGCAAATGGAAAATGCTTGATCTGGCTGATAAGGAACTGACGGATAACGACTTGTTCGAGGTGCTGCTGGAACATCAGACCATGATCAAACGCCCGGTCCTACGGCGAGGAGAAGCTGTACTTGTTGGCTTTGATGAAGATGCGTTGGAACAGTTTGTTGAGGGAGAATCCTGATGAAATTTCATCTGTCAGCCGGACTCCTGATTGTTTCACTACTGTTCTTCGCGCTGTTGACCCACAGCCTGTTGTACGACGAATGGTCAGCGGAAAGCAGTGGTTCAGGCGGCGCTCTCTTTTCAGGAGCAGGTGCAGATGACGTCCCCGACATCCAGCAGCTTGTTGATGCCAATGAGAAACTGACCTACGAAGTGCGCTACGGCTTTCTTCGCCTGGGTAACGTCTACGTTTATCTCAAACAGGACACGGTCTATCGTGATACTCCTGCAGTCCATATGGTCACGGAAATGATTTCGAACAGAAGGATTCCGCTGGTCGGTCACCGGGAGGTTCATTATCACAATTTTATGGCTTTCAATGACTCTATTCCTTACGGACTCCGTTTCTGGCAAAATTCGTTGCATAATGACGAGATGGAGCGTTATGTGTTTGATTTTGATTACGAATCCGGCTTCGTCTACAGTTATGAAAAGGGCGAACTGATTGATACCCTTGATCTGGATGAACCTTCCGATGGCGGACCGGCGGTCATGTACTACTCGAGACTTTTTGCCGGAACAGATCAAGACAGAACATACCCTATCTACATTGACAACGAGAAATCAGAAATCAACATGAGATTTTCATCGGATAGGGTAACCTATAATTCATCTGCATTTCCCGACAAAACGATTTCGGCCTATCTCATGGAGGGATACGCCGGTTTTGATGGACCATTCGGTTTTTCCGGTGATTTTTCCGCTCTTTTCATGGATGATGAATTGCGCATTCCGCTGGAAGCCAGAGTCTCCATTTGGGTTGGCAGCGTGCGTGTCAGGCTGGTTGAATACGAACGTCTGAATTGAGAGCTGATGCCGGAAAGAAAGAAACCGCATCCACTTAATTTCACAGAAAATCATACAAACTGGTATTTTATTTGGTGAGTACTCTGAAAGTTTATTTTAAGCGATTACCACATGCAAATGGGTTGGAACAGCCTGCGTATGCGACGCCGGACTCTTCCGGACTGGACCTGAGGGCAGCACTCGGCGAGCCGCTGATACTTGAACCCGGTAAACGGGCTCTGATTCCGACCGGGCTTCAAATGGCGCTCCCGCGTGGATACGAAGCCCAGATACGACCACGCAGCGGTCTTGCATTCCGGCACGGCATCACCATGCTCAACACCCCGGGCACCATCGATGCCGACTATCGTGGAGAGGTGAAGGTTCTCGCTGTAAACCTGGGTGAAGAGCCCTATGAGATACGCCACGGTGATCGCATTGCACAAATGGTAATCTCGCCCGTGACAAAAGCCGAAGTTATGTCCGTCAATAATTTACCCGATCCCGATACCCATCGGGGTGATGGAGGATTCGGAAGCACAGGAAGCCATTGAACAGATTTGCTCCATATTTTATCCTGCTCAGGGACAATCACCAGTTCCGCAGAGTATGGTTGAGCCAGATTATCTCCAACTTTGGTGACTGGTTCGGTGTCATTGCCGTATTCACCCTCGTACTTAACTATTCGGAATCCGAGTTTTTACTCGGCATGGTGATCGTCTCCAAATTTGTGGCCTTTGCGGCGCTTTCACCGTTTGCAGGGTATGTTGCAGACCGCTTTGATCGCAGGATACTTATGCTGGCTTGTGACTTTGGGCGCGGCGCAGTGGTATTGAGCTTCCTTTTTGTGCGGGATCCTTCGCTCATCTGGCTGGTCTATGTGCTTACATCGATGCAGATGGGCTTTGCCGCTGTCTTTGAACCCGCCAAACAGGCATCCATCCCGAATATCACCACCGGTGATGACCTGGTTAAAGCCAATATCATATCAAATCTATCCTGGAGCATTATTTTCACAACGGGCATGGGCATAGGCGGACTTGCAACGGCCTGGCTGGGCACCGATGCTGTTTTTGTGATCAATGGAACCGGCTATATCCTGTCGACCTGGTTTATTTTCAAAGCAACAATCCCCCATGAGCGTGATGAGGCTACCTTGCATTCCCTGAGGAATCCCGTTCGGGGTATTATAGACGGCTACCGGTTTATTTTTTCGAATATGCACATCCTGCGACCAGCGCTTGCCAAGGGTACGATAACGTTTTTTCTGGGTGCACTGGTCTATATGCTCATTCTGGTATCCGAGGAAATTCTGATGATGGGCAGCGTCGGCCTCGGTTTGCTTTATGCGGCGCGGGGGTTTGGAACAGCGGTCGGACCCGTACTTATCCGGCGTTATCTGAGTGATGAGCGCCGTTGGGTTGCATTGATGGGTATTGCCATGATTACCGCCGGATCCATTTATATGCTGGTGGGTGCACTGGAAGTGATCTGGGTGATGCTTGTCCTCGTCTTTTTTGCTCACATTGCAACCGGTGCCAACTGGGTGATGAGCACTGTGCTGCTCCAAAAACGCTCACCTGATGCCTATCGTGGACGTATCTTCAGCTCCGAATGGCTGCTGTTCACCACCTCGCATGCTGTCTCGGTCACCTGCGCTTCACTCATTATGGAATTTGAACTGCTTACGTTGCGCCAGGCCATCTGGATCTATTCGGCCGGACTTCTCATGGCCGGTTCGCTATGGATGGTGTTGGTTGCGCGCAAGGAAGCTCGCTGGAATCAACTGAAGGCAAAGCAAGAGTGGAGGAGAGAAATGCGCCAACACCACCTGGTAAGCTGATAAAGGTGGCACCAGAAAAGGTGGTTTTACTCGCTTCCAAGCGACTTGGCCCGTCGGGCTGCCTCGTCGACAGCCTTGATCATGGTCACGCGCAAGCCGCCTTCCTCAAGTTTTAACAGACCGTCAATGGTACATCCGGCCGGTGTGGTCACATGGTCTTTGAGAATAGCCGGATGCTGATTGGTCTCGGCCACCATACGTGCCGCTCCAAGACAGGCCTGGGCCACCAGCGCCGTTGAGACATCCCGGGGGAGACCGCATTTTACACCGCCCTCGGCCAGAGCTTCAATCACAACATAGATGAAAGCGGGTCCACTGGCGCTGAGGCCGGTTACGGCATCAAAATATTTTTCGTCGAGCACCAGTGTTTTACCCAGGGATCCGAATAGAGCCTCGGCGAACCGGATCTGTTCTCCGTTGGTCTGATTGCCCGAAGCCAGTACCGTCATCCCCGCACCGATTTCGCAGGGAGTATTGGGCATGGCGCGAATTACGGGCAGCGGCAGAACCAGCGCTTTCTGGAGCTGTTCAATTGTAAAGCCGGCCATAATGGAAATGACCAGTTGCTCCTGACGTATTGATTCTCGAATAGATGCGATGACTTTGGGTGCAATCTGCGGTTTAACGCAAAGCAGGATGATGTCGGCGTTTTTCACAGCTTCGGCATTGTCCGTTGAGCCCTTTACATTGAACTTTTCGTGAAAGAAGGCTACACGCGATTTGTGCTTGGCAGTAACAAAGAGCTGCTCTTTCACAAGTGTTCCTGTTGATAGCAGGCGGGTTACAAGCACTTCGCCCATCTTTCCGGCACCCAAAACGGCAATTTTCTTTCCTTTCAACATCTCATTCAAATTTACATGGTTTATCAAGAGAAGGTAACTTGTCCACAATACAGAATCATAATAGTAAAAGTGATGGGATCAATCAGGGGCGAACGATGATCATACCGTCAATAACGATTCCGTTTACTTCGAGTCACCGGTTGTTTTTATGGTTTCCAAAATTTTGTCCCCCATTTCAGAGGTTGAAAGCACATGTCGGGCATGGCGACTCATATCCTTGCAGTTGTAACCGTCGGATAGCACCTTGCTGATGGCTGATTCAATATCCCGTGCCGCCTGTTCGTGGTTCAGCGAATAACGGAACATGAGCGCAACCGATGCGAGTGTGGCCAGCGGGTTGGCAATGTCCTGCCCGGCAATATCGGGTGCGGATCCGTGGACCGGCTCATACATACCCGGTCCGTCGCCAAGACTGGCCGAAGGCAGCATGCCGATGGATCCGGTCAGCATCGCTGCTTCGTCACTGAGGATGTCGCCGAACATGTTTTCGGTAAGAATCACGTCAAATTGTGACGGGTTGCGGATGAGCTGCATGGCACAGTTGTCAACCAGCATGTTTTCGAGGGTCACATCCGGGTAGTTCCCGGCAATACTGGCGACCGTTTTTCGCCAGAGTTGGGAGCTGGCCAGGATATTGGCCTTGTCCACGGAAGTCACCTTCTTGCGCCGGCCCCTGGCCGCTTCGAATGCCGCCACGGCTATGCGCTCGATCTCCGGCACGGAGTAACGCATGGTGTCTACGCCGACCTCGGTCCCGTTTTCCTCTGAAATACCCTTCGGCTGACCGAAATAGAGTCCGCCGGTCAGTTCACGTACCACCAGCAGATCCACCCCGTCGACCACTTCCGGGCGAAGGGGAGAGGCGTCCTTGAGCGAGTCGAATACGGTAACGGGACGCAGGTTGTTGTAGAGTCCCAGCTCTTTTCTCAGGCGAAGCAGCGCTTTTTCGGGTCGCTTGTCAGCGGGAAAATCATCCCACCTGGGTCCGCCCACCGCGCCAAGAAGCACGGCATCCGATTTTTTGCATGCTTCGACCACTTCATCTTTCACCGGCTCACCGCAGTTTTCGAGACTGGCGCCCCCGGCCAGGTACGTCCCTGTCCGGATTTCCATTCCATACCGTTCTGACAGATAATCAATGATTTTTTTTGCTTCCCTGACTACTTCCACTCCGATGCCATCACCGGGAAGAAGCACAATGCGTTTACTCATAATTATTCCAATGATCTATACTGCTGATATTCTGTTTATAACAGGACTGCTGTTTTTTTTAAAAAGGCGTTCTATTTGCATTGCAAGTCTATATCATGCCGTGCTTTGCGGCATACTTGAATATACCACCTGCTTCGACGATATCAATGACATCACCGAGTTTCTTGAGTGGAAATGTTTTCCCGGTTGTGATGTTTTTGATGATGTTGAGTTCGCCATCAATTTCAACTTCATCACCGGTAGAAATGTGATCCAACAGATCATCATGACTCTCGTATGGGATGATGAAACCGCCGTCGACTGCGTTGCGATAAAAAATGCGGGCGTAGCCGGTTGCTACAACGGCTTCGGCTCCGGCCACCTGAATCGAAAACGGAGCGTGCTCACGCGATGAACCGCATCCAAAATTCTTGCCGGCAATTATGATTTTGAATTCGGATTCAAATTTATCCGGTTCGGTAAAAGGGATGCCTCCTTTTGGGAGCCCTGATTGCTTTTCTGGAACACCGGAGAGGGAGTACCGGCCGTAGAACCTGCGCTCTTCGGGGTCGTCCAGACTGTAGACGAGGTGTTCGGCAGGTATGATCTGATCGGTGTCAATGTCGTTGCCTACGACAAAAGCCTTGCCTTTAATCGTTTTATTCATTGGTAAAATTGCGTTAGTAATAGATTCGGATGGATTGGTAAAGTGTTATTCGGGATGAAACAGGCCTGGACCGGATGGGGCAGGGTTGGCCTAACGGCGGATCTGCGAATCAGTGTCTTCTGTTTCAACGGGAAGGTATTCCCGCGGATCGGTTATTTTTCCGGTGATTGCGGATGCGGCAACCGTGTACGGTGATGCCAGGTAGACCTGGGCTTTTTTGGATCCCATTCGTCCCGGAAAGTTCCGATTGGTGGTGGAGATGCAGATCTCCTCGTTTTGCATGCGTCCAAATGTGTCAGAGGGTCCACCGAGACAGGCCGCACAAGACGCCTCACCCATGTGGGCTCCGGCTTCCACAAAGATATTCCAGAGCGTCTCGCCGTCGTGGTAGGTGGTCTTGAGCTGATCGCGCACCAGTGTCGTGGCCGGGACGACATAGGTTTCCACACCGACCTGATGTCCCTTGATTATTTTGGCCGCAGCCTCGAAATCGGATAACTTGCCTCCGGTGCAGGAGCCGATATAAGCGCGGGTGAGTCGCGTGCCCTTCACCTCTGTCACCGTTGCCTTGTTATCGGGTGAATGCGGCTTGGCCACCATGGGCTCCAACTCGGAACTCTTGTACCTTCGCACACTGTGGTACCTCGGATTCGCATCGTTGTAAAGGGGAGTGAAATCATAGTCGGTCCGCTTGCGGACATAATCGAATGTCACCTCATCGGGTTCGATGACACCGTTCTTGCCGCCGCCCTCGATCACCATGTTGGCCAGTGTCATGCGGCCTTCCATATCCATGCGCATCACGCCATCGCCGGCGAATTCCATCGCACGGTACGTGCCCCCGTCCACCCCGATATCCCCGATGATCTGGAGGATGAGGTCCTTGGCCATGATGTATGGCGGAATTTCACCCTCGAAGATGAACTTCATGGTTTCGGGGACTTTCACCCAGAGCTTGCCGGTACCCAGGATGAAACCGGCGTCGGTGTTGCCGATCCCTGTTGCGAACTGACCGAATGCTCCGGCGGTGCAGGTGTGGGAGTCGGTGCCGAAAAGCACATCGCCCGGACGTGTGAAGCCCTCCTCCGGCATCGCCACGTGGCAGACGCCCTTGTAGCGCTCGGTGCCTACATCATAATAGTGGGGCAGGTCCTGCTCAGCGGCGAAAGCGCGCAAAATATCGACATTTCGGTTGGCATATTTGTCATTGGTAAAGATGTAGTGATCGGGAATGATCACCACCTTGTCTTTATCCCAGACGCGGGCATCGTCACCGAATTCGCGCTTAAAGATACCAATGGTTGGCGGACCGCAGACATCGTGCGTCATCAAAATGTCCACGTTTACCCATACCGTTTCACCGGCATCTACGCGGGTGCGGCCTGATGCTTTGGCCAGTATTTTCTCAGTTAAAGTCATTGACATGATTACAGTGGGTTGTTTAAGTCTGTTTTTAGTTAAGATTTAATTCGCGAAACCATTATCAAGGAATTCCTTGTGGACAGAGTCAACATGGGTGGGTGGAGTCAACATGAGATAATGCTTGACAATGGCAAAATCAGTTGAGAATCAGGGTCTGTTGAAGTATTCGTAGATGGATTCCTGTGTGAATGAGGTGTTCATATGCGAAACCCCGCCGGGATGTGAGCCCGTTTGTTTTGCTGCGGGTTTAGAGCTGTTTTTTTTTACATGGCTTCCGGCGGAGCCATTCATGCGGAAGCCTTTGGAGGCCATACTGATCAGGTCTTCATCCACGACAACCTTCTTATTGTCCGCAATAGTAATGAACGCCTCGTAAGCATCATTCATCTCCTCATTGGAAAGCTCGTAGCCCAGTCTCTGCAGGCGCGCGCCGAGGGCGCGGCGGCCCGAGTGCTTGCCCAGGACGATATTGTTTGAAGTGAGTCCGACCGAGTTCGGTGTCATGATCTCATATGTCTGCGGGTTTTTCAGGACACCGTCTTGGTGAATGCCCGCCTCGTGTGAAAAGGCGTTCTGTCCCACGATGGCCTTGTTGACCTGGACTTCCATAGTGGTGATCTCGCTCAGCATTCGGCTGGTGGGATAGATCTGCGTGGTGTCGATCCCGGTTTCCACAGCGAATTCGGGATTGCGGGTCTTGAGCGCCATGATGACTTCTTCGAGTGCGGCGTTGCCTGCCCGCTCGCCGATGCCGTTAATGGTGCACTCGATCTGCTGGGCGCCGTTGCGGATGGCCATCAGCGAGTTGGCCGTGCCGACCCCGAGGTCGTTGTGGCAGTGCACGCTCAGAATGGCTTTGTGCATGTTGGGCACGCGTTCGCGAAGGGTGCGGACCAGCTCGCCGAACTCCCAGGGCATGCTGTATCCCACCGTATCGGGGATGTTGATAATGCTGGCGCCGGCGTCGATGGCCGTTTCTACGACC
This sequence comes from Balneolales bacterium, assembly GCA_007133995.1. GTDB lineage: Bacteria > Bacteroidota > Rhodothermia > Balneolales > Natronogracilivirgulaceae > SKNL01. The sequence goes on along the minus strand of SLLP01000141.1, from coordinate 906 downwards.
TGGCAGAGGAAATCCACGTCGCTGCGTGTTGCGTCTTCGGCGGAAAACTCCACCTCGTGACACAAGCTGCGGGCGTATTCCACGGCCATTTTCGTGTCGGCAAGCACCTCACTGCGCGTCTTTTTGAGCTTGTGCTCCATATGGATATCGGAAGTGGCGATGAAGGTGTGCAACCGCGGGTGCCGGGCATGCTGCAAGGCTTCCCAGGCGCGGTCGATATCGCCTTTTTTGGCGCGGCCCAGTCCGGCTACCGTTGCACGTTTTGTCTGTTTGGCAATGGCTTGTACGGCCTGGAAATCGCCCTCCGACGAGATCGGAAAACCCGCCTCAATCACATCCACTCCAAGTAGCTCCAGTTGATGGGCCAATCGGACTTTTTCCTGAAGGTTCATGCTGAACCCTGGTGCCTGTTCGCCATCGCGGAGTGTCGTATCGAAGATTTGAATTCGGTTCTTCATAATCATGAGTGGTTTTCGGTTGTGATTTTTTGCTGCTGGAGATAGTAGGCCATGCTTTCCATAAGTGCCTGCCAGCTGGCCTCGATGATATTTTCCGACACGCCAACGGTCCCCCAGCTGGATCCGTTGTTGACGGAGTCGATCAGCACCCGCACTTTGGCGTTGGTGCCGTCCTTTTCGTTTAATACACGTACTTTATAGTCAGAAAGCTGCATTTCATTTACTTCCGGGTAAAATTTGCAGATCGCTTTGCGCAAGGCGATATCCAGGGCGTGCACCGGCCCGTTGCCTGAGGCAGCGGTGTGCTCTTCTTCGCCATTGACCAGCAGCCTGATGGTCGCTTCCGAACGTATTTCCATTCGTTCGTTCTTCTCTATAATGACGCGGAACCCTTTGAGTTCAAACAGGTCGGTCCATTCGCCCGTAATTTTGCGAATCAGGAGATCGA
>SLLP01000257.1 GCA_007133995.1 Balneolales bacterium | reverse complement strand
GCCGGCCGGTTTTCATCCGAGAGTGTCATCACTCGCCTTCCAAGAACATCGTACAGCTCCAGGAGAACACGGGTCTCACCCTCCACAACATCGGGAATGTTAAAACGTATCGCTGTCTTTGAATTAAACGGGTTGGGATAATTGGACAGCAGTTCAAACCGTTCAGATTCAGGCAGGTCCGGAACACCCTCTGTTATCGGCACGCGGCTGAGCACACGGGTTGTCATGATCAGGTTTTTGTTATCATTGTTCGTTGGACTGGTGTCATCGCCGCGAATGCGCGACCAGCTTGTCAGCTCTCCGTCGGTATTAAATCCTGCCAGAAGTGTGCGAACCGGGTAATAATTCCGATCCGATTGATCATCCGATCCCTGGTCAAAGTTGAACATCAATTGTGCGTCATCTGATTCATCATAAATGACAAAAACGAAGTGGTAGTTCTGTTCGGCTTCCAACTCAATTTCAAGATCGGAGAAGTCGATCGAGTTGGTACCCGGATTCAGATCGTCAAAATCAATAACCGTATACGTGATCTCGTTTTGAGGAGCAAAAACCAGCCCGGCACCTTCACCGCTTCGATGGTATGATTCGGTAAGGCTGACCAGCAGCATGCCACTTCCCGTGACAGCCTCATCGGTGTGTCCCAGCTGAAAATCCACACCCTGCAACACCCCACTGTATTCCGGATCAACGCGAGCAGCTATACCCCGGAACTCGGTCTCCGTATTGTATTCAAACGGAAATGCCACGAATCCCGCCACCGGTTTGGCATTATAGGAAATATCAACAACCCGGATGTCGCTTGGAATCCAGTTTGCGGAATAGGTAAACTGGCGACTACCGAACGTGGTAACCGATTGCACCACCGTATTCACCGAAACCAGCACAACAGAGCTATACAGACCTTCGAGAAACAGTTCAGAATCATCCATCTCAATGACTTCCGGTATGGCATCATCCTCATCTGCTACGGCAATCACATAATGGTAGATTTCCGAAGGAGAAATCAGGCTGAGCGACAGATCATGCACATGCCTCCACTGAGTATATTGTGCACCGCCATAACGCAGAGAAACCGGCTCGTTGCGAATCCAGGGACGATCATCGACTTCAAAGCGCTGACCCGGATTTGTGGCACGGGCCGTTGACTGCTGTGGCAGTGTGTATCCGTATCTGCCGTCATTCAGGGACGGATTGTTCAGCCAGTTGGCAACATAAAACTCTGAGAGAACCCTGCGGAATTCAAGTCCTGAACCGGCACTGTTGAGCATGTTTTGATACTGCACCCAGGGGTTTCCCCAGCCGATCTGGGTAAGACTGCCCACCACCTCCACACCGACCCGTTCATACAGGTAACTGTGGAACAGCTGGGCGCGTTGATAATCCATGAGAACCTCCTGCTCACCCCGTCTCCAGCGTAAAAATCCATCAAAACTCTGTGATTCCACGTTTCCGCTTACCTCATCGGGATTATTCAAAAACACCATCGATCGGGCATTGAAACCATTGAATATTTCAGCGATCTCGGACTGCCCTTCGTCCATAAACGTGATCAGGTTATTACGTCCGGCCTGGATCAGGTGCTGGTACTCGTGTGCAACCGTGCTCAGGGGACGATTGGGATTTGCAGGCTGATTGTCAGTATAGATACCCGGATAGGAGTTTATGTACAGAATAGCCGCTTCGTTGCTGTTGCGGTTCACCGTTTTGGGGGCGAGATCAGCCGGATTGAAAAAGCCGGCGGTGAACCCACCTCCCTCGACAGGATCCCATCCGTCCTGGATATCGGATATCAGCACCTTGACCTTACCGGAATTATCGGGATCCGGTACCCGACTGACATCGCCCATGGCAAAAATGTCTATGTTATTCAGGATGATGCCTTGTTCCGGATTGACCGACCGTGGCGGAGTTCGTACCTCCAGCGCCTCCATGATGGCATCCACCACCTGTTGATCGATCTTGCCGGGAGCCAGCTCGGCTTGCTCCACCCAGATTTTCGATTTTTCACCCACGGCCCGAAGTTCGAACAGCACTTCATCGTATACAGCAGAACCAGGCTGACTATCCTCCAGGTTGAACACATTGAAAAGCCTGGTATCGCCCACTTCATACGTGACGGTCTGATGCATACCGAGCAGCTCATGCGGTGCCTCTTTTTTCAGCCGGAGATATGTTTCATAAGCTTCCCGGATTTCGGGGATTCTGTACAAATAGTCTGTGACATGAATAACCTTCTCACGCTGACCCTCGAAGTGAGAGCGCTCGGGATGCGCAAACATGGGATAGGTGTGCGTGTGCGGGTCATGGGCAGGATGGCTGTTAGCCGGGTGAGTCTGGGCAGGGTGAGTTTGATCCGGATGTCGAAACCCGGTAATAACTTGCTCCAGCAGCAATCCCCCCGGTTTTTCAAGCAAATTATTACGGTCACTGGCATTCCGGGTCGTGTTGTCCTGAGCGATTGAAAGGGAGAACATGCCCGTCAGCAGTGCAAGAAAGATTATGGCTGAAGGCCGGATATGTTTATTGAGAACCATGTCGGATGTGGAAGAGGGTTGAAGAGCTGCTTGTCAGATTTTAACTATCACAAATGGAGTTCCTGCGTTACATTGCCAGACTCATAACATAAAGCTATCAGAATATAATATCATTCCCGGGAAAGACCTGCATTTTTCAGTCATGTAAAGACAGGTGATTTCAGAATATGTACTGAATTTGCAAACAACCGTATTGCCGGCAGGCAGCATATCACATGCAGCATATCGCATACTTTACTGATCACTTTAGAACGCATGTAACCGTTATCAGCGTATAAGAATCATTTTACCTGGTGAAACCGATATCATGTGATCTGAATCCGAAGCTGCCCGCAAGCGGTAAAGATATACACCACTGGCCATTCCGCGGGTGTCCAGCCGTTGAAGATGCGTTCCCGGCGATTTTACCCCTACTTGAATTGTTCTTACCAGGCGTCCATCAACACTATGTATATCAATAGATACCGCAGAAGTTACGGGCAGTTCATACGGAATAATGGTCTGATGATTAAAGGGATTGGGATAATTCTGAAGCAATCTGAACTCCAACGGGAGTTGCCGGTCATCACTCACCTGGGTTAATTCGAGCGGTTCAAATACGGCAACGATACTTAAATCGCCGTCCGGGACCCATGAAAACGACATTTCGTGGGGCTGTCCGGTGGTCTCTAACGCTATTTCGTTGAAATCGAGAGGTTCACCGTGTTCGTTTTCCCATCCCAGAAACCTTGCATTATCATTTGCAAGAGCCGTTAATGTGACCGGAATATCCTTGAAAAAGGTTCCGCTCCAGCGGGAATGGTCATCCGGCACACCCGGTGTGGAGCTGTATATGGGAATGTGATCAAGCACAACATGACCATATTTTGAACCGGTCACCTGCAGATCCAGGGCAACGGTATCGGTGATGCCGAAGTGATTCATGATGTGGGTGCGTAAATATCCGGGGCGCTTTTTGGCAAATTCCATCATCCGCTCCACATGTTCCTCCCAACCATCCATGGTGTGGCCTGCGCTGTTTGGATGTCGCCGCTGGTGCTCCTCTATTTCGGACCGGTACAGCTCACTGAAGTCTGCAATGCGCTTTGTCACAAAGCCGGGTTTGTAGCGTGTGTTAAGATCGCCGGCCAGCATGGCGATAAACCGGTGCCTGAATTCACCATTGTTAATAAGCCCGCTAAACAGATCATTTACCCATCCCTCGCTGAAGCGGTCGTTACCTGTGCCGGTTATCCATTCCATGGGATCGTGGTCGAACTGTGCCCATCGGGGGGCATCCTCACCGAATGGAAAGCCGAACGATATATCAAGGTCGAAAATCATCCAGCGCCAGCGCCCATCCGCACCATATGATGCATCCGGATTATAATGCTGCGTTCGCTTGCGCCAAAACCGGATGTTATTGTGAGGCCAGTCGACATTTGCGGTATACACCTGAAATGTTTTGTACTTCAGATAGTTGTCCAGATCCATTCGCATCTCCATGAAAGCCATGTTTTCCGGCTGTGACAAATCCTGGTCACGCGCAAACCGGCGCATCTCAATATAGTGCTCCCTGTCTGATGCGTTACCGTGGCTCACGGATGCGTTGCTGCCAAGGATGGCGACAGAATCACGGTGAATTCCATAATTGGTTTCAATGTACCAGCCGTCAAAGCGTTCCCTGATATTGTGAATGCCCCAGTATTCTCCATTAATGAAAACGACAGAGGGACGATGCGCCTGGAAATCAATCCGTCGGTCGGCGACCAGCGACTGTACCATGGCATCCTTGAACATGGTATGGAACCAGTCATTGCCTGATGATCGGAGCAAGAGACGCTTCCAGGTCTGCAACGATTCATCTGATCCCGTCTTTCGATGCCCCGGGAATATCGGCCACGTTATCTGCGGATTCCAGTCATATGTGCTACGGGCATAAATACGCAGAGATTTTAGCGGATACCGGCGTGTTGAACCACCATGAATACGAACTCCGATATTCTGTGAAAATCCGAAATGCGGTTCATTCTGACTCGTGGAAAGAAACGATGAGGAAAGAGTTGATGACGATATTTTTGAATGCAACGGGTCCATCACTCTACCGAATGGATCGGCTACTTCAATATCGAAAAATGTGAGATGGGCGGGACGCTCCCAATCGGGACCACGCTCATTGTAATTCCCGCTGAAGACAATATCATCGGGGTCAAATGTGTCGCCGGGAACCAGGATGCCGGTCGAATCACTGAAAAAGTGGTGCGGGTCGGCAGCTATGGAGACAACAGGAAAGGAGTATCGCTTCTGGCCATCGGGATGGACAAACCAGGTACCGGTGACCACTTCGCTCTCGCGATACCCTGGGCGCACAGCCATAGCCCGGATCACATGCCCTTTGAACACCGGATCGACCGGCGGCACCCAGAATTGCGAGCCCGTCTGAATAATGGAGAACACATTCGGCTCATGGTCGCGTTGGTCAATGAGCACAGGCTCATCACAGACCGGAGAGTCGGTTGTAGGCGTGGAGCCGTCAAATGTGCAGTGGATTACGGTCCCGGGAGGTGCGCCATCCATCCTCAATTCAAATGCCCCGGTGTAGAAACCCGGCCGGTGTGAAAACTCGGGAGGATGTGTGATTCCGAGCAACGACGACTCGCTGTTGGGGATTCCGGGGGTGGGTTTGTCGAAAAGACGCCAGTTGGCAGAGCCGTCGGGGTAGCGCCCAAATGAGTAATCGGTCGGGATGGGCGTGGGCTCAAGCCTGTCGATCAGCGGCGTATCGCTGCCTTCCGGGATGGTGAACGAGCTGAGGAGCACCTCCTCTCCTTCCGATCGGATGCTGAAATTGGTGTGCAAAGGCATTCCGTGGATCCGCCGGTTTTTGCCGGAAGCCCAGATCAGCAGAAACTCTTCCGGCGCTATGAAGCTTCCTTCTGGAAATACCCATCGATACAGATCCATTTCGTCATCTGAAAGGCCGTATCCATGGAGCCAGACGGTATCCTGACCGGTGTTGTAAAGCTCGATCCAGTCCTCAAAATCACCGTCCTCGTCAGCGATGGTGGCATTGTTGGATGCTTGCACTTCGTTGATCACTATCGCTGATGTTTCGCCTCCGCCGTCCATCTTTCCGAATCCACCCACCCAAGCGTCCAGCGGACCGATTGCTTTGCCGTTTGCCACAGCGATTGTTTCCTCGTTCGCCACATCGATTTTTTCGCCGTCTACTTCTCCGTTTTGATGTCTCTCTCCGGCCAGCACATCACCTGAAGCAGCAGATACCGAAAGAATCATCGCGAAACAGGCCACTGCCAATGAAGGGAACAAACGATGTGTGGACTGAAACATCCTGTATTCAGGACAGCTGTCATCAGTGCTGCAATGAGAGTTGCTACACTTGCTCAAAAAGATAATTGAAGGTAGTCGCACCATCATGGCCCAACCGAGTATTAATGATTTAACCAGCCGGTGCGAAGAAATCAGCGCGCCATCAGGCGCATGTCAACCACCTCACCGGGACGCAGATTCAATTCGTGGCTGACTGCCACGCGGACCGGTAAGCCCATGGTTTCGAAGGGTTGGTCGGGGAAGAGCGAAGTAAACTGCTCTACCGATTCCATTCGGGCTCCAACCCGTTCGATTTCGACGATCGCTTCTTCACGGTCGCGACCCTGCTTTCTCACCAGCACTTTCATACCTGGTTCGGGGTGAACAAAAAGCGGGTGTCGCAGGTATCCAACGATATAATCGGGCTGATGCGAATAGATGCTGATGATCGTATCTCCCTGGTCGACGTACTCCCCATTTACCCGGTGAACCCGTCCGACCTGACCTGTGACCGGCGCATGCAGCACCACTGGCATCATCTCGGCTTCAATTTTTTCGATCGTTCGCTGATGCACCTTGAGTGCTGCGGCCAGCGGATCATTATCCCTCCAGGAATCAATGATCTTATCCAGGTCAAACCGGTCGAGCCGGGCCTGCAGCCGGTCCACCAGCTCCTCAATGACCGTAACCTCTTCGCTCAGCGTTTCATATTCCATTCTGGCGCGCTCGAGCTGTTCCTTTGCGGTGAGTCCGCGCTCATCCATATTCTCCAGCCGCCCCAGTTCACGAAGGGCCTGTTCTTTCTGGATGCGGGCCATGCCGAGACGGGCGCGGTTTTCCATGAGGTCTACCTGCATGGACTCATAATTAAGCAAGTTGCGTTCCTGATCGACGAACGGATCGCGTGACAGCCGGATCAGCTCGATCTGGGCAAGGACCACAGCCAGTTCGGCCTGCATAATTTTCGGATCGGTTGTCACCAGGCGTGCAACGGCGTCGCCGGCCAGTACTTCATCAAACGGGCTGACTGTCAGCTCGGCCAGAGAACCGGACTGCGGACTCCGCACTTCGGCCTGCTTGCCGACAACGTGTCCGATCATATTGGCAGCTTCCACGCGATCTCTCCACAGCCAGGCAACCACACCAGCTATCACCAAAAAGATCAAAATCGGAAACACACGCACCCTCAGCTCTCTCCAGATGAGACTGGCGGGTATCGGTATTTTTTCCTGGTGTTGCGTCATAATTCGGGGTACTAAAACTTCAAACAGTTTCTAATTTGTTCAGAGAACCTGATATGTCAGACTTCCGACTCTTCATCAGCCTTCATGGTTGTTACTCGGGAAATAGATGAATTGGCCTGGAGATCGTTCAGCAGGTCGTGTATCCGGCCGGGATTGCGAAGAAGCAGGCGGAAAGAGAGATCTGCCCCCTCCTCATCCTGCACCGAACGCTGACTTGCCATATGCACCTTGATGGCATGGCGGTCCAGCAGGTTGTTCAATGATGGAAGCTCGCCGAGCGAATCGGCCCAGTGAAGGTTCAGGATCAAGTCGTAGCGCTGTCGACTGCCAAAATTCGTAAACCAGATGTAGTAGATCACTGCGGCAGCAACTAGTGTGCCGATTATGGCTGTCGAAAACTTCTGGGTGCCGCACGCCATGCCGATGACAATAAGACTGAGGATGTAGACCGTATCCAGGGTATCTCTCACAATATTCCGGAAACGGACGATCGCAAAGACAGCCATAAGGCTGAATGCGGTAACAAGGTTGTTGTCGAGCACCATCATCACCAGAGAAACGGTTATGGGAATGAGGATGAGCGAGCCGACATAGGTACGGGAATAGGAGAGACCCGAATGCGTGTACATGTAGATCCAGGCCAGCAGCTGGCCGCACAGGAACGCGAGCAGGAGCGCCATAATCAGCGCCGTAAAGTCGGTTGGCAGAGGCGCTACATCGCCTAAATAAATCCAGTCTGACATACAGAGTATTGCTTGATACTTTTAAAAAATTTTGCGGAGAAAGCGGTATTCACCCATATCGGTTACGCCGTCAACGTATTTTGCAGCGGGTCCGGCACGAAGCCCAAACACCTGAACCAGATCCTGGAACCAGTTGGGAAACCGGTTTGTGAATTTCAGTTCGAGAATGACCTTCTTGCCAAAAACCGAATGGGGCTTGCGAAGGTCGGGAGAAAAAGTGAGCGTTTTCTGAGGCTCGCTCTGAACGTTGCGATCCATTGTGACCCGGATCTTGTTTGACCCGTCGGCCACCCAGGCTTCCCGCAAGTAGGATACATGGACTTTGGGTCTGGCATTCAGATTGTTGACCAGGCGCCAGAAATTGAGCAGGGCTTCCATCTGCTCGGGATCCGGATATACAAGGTCGGTCGAGGAAGGCAGATATCCCCGCACCAGGTCGTGCGCGGCCCGACGATGGACGATAGCCCGTTTTTTTTGAATGATCTTGTCGTGCCGGCGCTTGATTTCGAAATAGACCGGAGAATCTTCGGTCTGTTCGTAATAGCGGATGCGCAGCTTGTAACGGTTTCGGTCACCGTTAATGGTTTCCTGGTAGGTGCGCATGTCCGGCGAATCCAGATACAGGCTATGTACGGGATAAGACAAATTGGGCTGGGTAGCACCGTACTCATCCAACTCGAGATACGAGGAGACAAAATCCCGTATGGGTTGTGCTATCTCTTCATTGATAGCATATTTTTGCTCGAATCGCTGTTTTTGAATGGTATCCATAGTTACATGATGCCCCGAAAAATCGGGTTGAAGTTCAATAATAGCCTGTATATTCCTTCGCTCGGGGTTCTTTTTGCCTTTTATTATCAGCGATATAATATACTCCAAAATGATAACAAAAACTTAATATTGTTACCAAAATACGCGAAGTATTTGCGGGTCTTGCAGATATTTGCCCGGTCTGATGAACATTTCGGTTGATAAATTGGTTATCTTTTTGGGTTATTCATCCGGCACCCTATGTTTATGTTTCAAATGTTTCGTGGACTGGACCATGGTCGTGTGGATCATGTGCAGAGCGATCGAAACAGACAAACTGCTCAGGAATCCTGCTTTACACGAAAAGTACAATCTGCATTTGATACAATATCAGTGACTAATCTACAATTTGCGGTTGTTGTGCTATCTGCGATTAATGTGCTATCTGCGGTTGAATTTCATGCACGATTCATTAAGCTGACCCGTTTGAACAGCATGATTTTTTACTCAGGAACCGGCTGCGAATTGTGTACGCAATTTTAAACTGAATTTTCATTTATTTTATCTTACTGAATCATACAAACAAATAATAAATATGCGACGAATAGTTGTTATCTCTCTTTTTGTGCTCGCTGCACTTATTGGCTTCCGCATTGCCGGGTCTTCTGCCTCGGAGGCCCTGGATCCCGAAAACAAGAATGATATTTTACAAAATGCGGTTATGACCGATCTTGAAGGCGGGGAGGTCACCATTGAACAGTTCGCCGGCAAGACCATTCTCATTGACATCTGGGAAACCTGGTGCACCCCGTGCCTGCGCAGTTTCCCCACGCTTCAGAAACTTATGGAGGATTTCCCCGATGACTTTATTGTGCTGGCGGTGTCGCCGGGATACATGGACTCGCCGGAGCAGGTGAAGGAGTTCGTGGAGAACCACGACTATGACTTCACGTTTGTTTTCGGGGAGAAACTGGCACAGGACCTGAACGTGC
>SLLP01000034.1 GCA_007133995.1 Balneolales bacterium | reverse complement strand
CGTGGGCTTACGGCCGGATCAAGAAGCCAATCTTCCAATGCCTGGAATGTTGGTATCAATTGAAATTCGGAACCCAGGTCGCCCGGGTCAAACGGCACCTCCAGGTCATCGGACGAACCGACAGGAATCTCGCCCAGCGGCTCCAGGTTCATCTGGGTTTGATTGGAATAGGACATGGATATGGATTGGGTAAAGTTATAATTCAGGTTGAAGTTGGTGTTTGCATTGAATGTATGCTGCTGACGCAGGTCAAACGGATCAGCTGTGAAACTGCGCTGTCTCTCCTCGGAGTACCGCCGGGTCAAACTGCTTCGGAAATTGATGCGGGAAGGCACATATGTAAACCCGGTTCCCGCAAACCAGCGAAGAATCGGTATCGGCTCCAGAAAGAGCAGTGGCCTGACCACATTCACATTGCGGATATTTAGTTGATAGTTGAAGTTGGCCCGGTAGTCCCATGCATCCCTGAACTCCGTTCTTGGATTGCTTTCGTCACTGATGTTATATACATATCCCAGGGTAATATTGTCTATCGTATTTCGAAGAAAACGGGATTGAGAGTCCCGTTTCGAGATATTGGACAAACTGATGGAGTAGCTCTGCCGCTGTGTACGTATTTCATCCAGCATGGCCTGTATCTGCTGCTCCTTTTCCTGCTCCGACAAATCGCTCGCCTCAACCGCATCCCGGAAATCAGTGAACCGGATATCTCCTTCACGCGCCAGGAATCTAGGAGTTTGTTGGCGGCGACGGGCTGAGAGCGAAACGGGAATATTCCATCCGTACCGCTCTGGTATGAATCGATGCATGTTGATACTGGTAGACAGGTCGTAAGAATACTCATCACGCATTTGCCGGTTACCCAGACTGGCATTGAGCGGACCAAATCCGTCGGTTTGCCTTGAAAAATTGCCCTGCACGGTTGCCAGATCAGCCAGTCGCATGGTGGATCGGAAGTTGGCAGCCCATCCCTTTTCGTCATCAAATCCTGAAACGCGAAGCTCATTGACCCAGAGCTCCGCATCAAGCGACGGCTTTCCTGCACTCGAGATGCGTGAACCTGTGCTGGTCGATCTGCCGGCAGCATTTTCGCTGTTCGGTCCGTTGCCATTGAGTTGGTGGGGATTCCTTACGCCAATGCCTATTTCCCTGACACGTTCCAGCGAGGGATTGCCTCTGATGGCGATAATGGTACCAGGCGGGGCATCTTCAACCAGGTCGGTTCGTTCGTAAAGCACATCATCCTCCACACCTGCAAGGTTCCTCGCCTGCTTTAGCGCGTTCATGGATGAGAGCACCAGATTCACGCTGTTCGAATCGGGTATCCAGATGCGGTCCGTTTCACTGCTTAGCACCGAGGCATCCGGATTCTGAGTCAGTGGTGTAAATTCAAACGTTGGATCAGTCGGAGTCACCGGCTGGCGGTACTCGTAGTAGTTGTTGGTCAGATCATTGCCGAGCCGGATAACAATTTCCACGTCCGAACGGCGCTCATATCCCTCACCGTGTACAAACATTCGAAGATTCGAGTAATTGAGCAGATTGAGTCCGGATGGATAAAGCCTCTGGATCATACGGTATTCTCCCGAGCGCAGATCTTCCACCCTAAGGGATAACGACTGTTCGTTTGCAAGCACCTGCTCCTGCTGGCCGCGCTGCACCGATCGAATTGCGCCGTTGGGAATGCGGTATGGAATAGGCTGGCGGTTTGAGTTTTCCTCGATATTGATGGTGGATATATCAAATACGGTATTGAGACTGCCTTCGAGTGAAAGCTCCTCGAATTCACGCCACTGGTTACCCACAAGTTCAAAGGTGGCAAACCGCATGGTAAAGGGTTCCCGGTAACCCGACATCCAGAGCCGGATGTGCTGCACCCGCTCCAGGTCTTCGATGGCACCGACCTCCCGCGCCACATCTCTCAGGGGAATTCGCACCAGATACCAGCGATCGGTTGGCAAGTCCCCTTCCACTTTATCAACGATATAATTGTTGCCAATTTCGAGTGAGGATTCATCGCCCGGGTTCAGTGGGATTTCAAACTGAAAATAGGAGTCGGACGTCTGCACGTTAGCCGGATTTACAAGTCCCTCGGTATCAGGCCGGTTGGTGATCGCTCTCGACTCACCCCTGGTCAATGAGTTGCCTTCAAGAAACCCGTACATCCGGTGGAACCGCTCATGAAGCGGACGGTCGCTAACCAGAGGGTCGTTAAAATAGAAATAGCGGTCGTTGGATGGATCAGCGAGAATCTGCTGAAGCAGCTCCGGCTGATCTGCGTACTGGTTCTCCATGATTTCAAGCCAGTCGGCGAACAGCACCTGTTCGTTGAATTCGCCATCGGTGCTGTGTGCTCCATCCAGGCCTACATCCTCCCGTTCCTGGGTCTCCACGGAAAACTGGCCGGTGAGATTGCTCACCCTTTCGATAACAAAAGAGCGTCCGCTGGCATCCATACCCACATTGCCACGGTCTACTGCACGCGCCAGGCCATCTTCCGTGTTGAGTGTGTTGTTCGGTATGACATCCTCTGAAACCAGACCCAGATCGATGTAGATTTTGCCATCGTAGTTTTCGGCATCCACTCCGGTGGCCGGGCGCCCGTCCGGAAGCAACGGCTGGACCCAGAACTCGAGAAACTCGATGTTGTTCTGGCGCAGGTTATCGAGACCGCTGGGCAGTGTGGCTGTCATTCCACCCCATGTGTGCTCGGGATTGTTTTCAAGCAGATCCCTTAGGTTCGGATTATAGTTATAGGGACCCCTCTTCCTGGGATTGTAGTGGATATCCAGGGTTTGCAATCGGTCTTCCTGACGAAGCACTTCACGATTCGGGAAGACATCGGAGACGGAGACAGGCAGACTTTCAGGGGTGCGGGCGGCGTCGGTAATGCGGCCGATATTTACCGGAATCATGTACCAGGAAAATTTTCCACGAAGATCTGCCCTGGCAATGCGAGACTGGGTGCTATTATCTTCAAAATCCATGTCAAAGTCGTAACCGGGGACAGCATGAGGCGCCGCAGCCAGGTGCCATCGCCCCGGACTAAGGAAGTTGATGCTGGTTTTGGATCCCTCAAAATCATCAATGAACGAGAGTCCCCGTTCCTCATCAGGATAGAGTTCACCGCGACCGATGGCCCTTGAAACGGCGCGTGTTTGTGCCACATCAGGACGCAGTTGTGCAAACTCTCCGCTCAATCGAATGCCGGAATCGGCCCGTGTCTGCAGCAGGGGCAGCCAGTTGATGGCCCGTGTAACCCAGGGTGTATCGAATTCGGCCGATCCGTCAAAACCGAAAATTGAGTTGTTGATCGGCTCGTCACCCACAGGGATTTTGTCCTGAAGCGGACGCTCGCGCAAACTGAAGTAGGTACTACCAAACCGGATGTTGTCATTTACACGGTATTCGGCGCGCATTCCCGCAAATGTGGTCTGCTGGATCTGAAGCATCTGATTGCTTTCGTAGTCAATAACGATCTCCTGGCCTGACTGCAGATACCGATCATTGGTGATGATGATATTTCCGATATTATAGTCGACATCGTAGTCGACACCTTCGGAAAGCTCTACCCCGTTGGCCCGTACCCTGACCGATCCCTCAACCAGTGCAAAACCCAGGTTGTAGCTGTCCTGGGCCGACCCTTTGCTCGTGCCGGTGATCATAAAGATGTTGTTACGGGAGAGCTGACGCGCATTCTGCTGGGTGTTTCTATAGAGCTCGGGAAATGCATACCGTTCGATATTTTCCTCAATCTGTGACTGGGGCAGATTGCTGGCCTGGTAAAGATCAATGATTCGCTGACCGAACGGCTCCACATAGGGGAAGATAATACGTCCGCGTACGGCATCGAGTGTTCCTGTTCCAAAGTCAATCTGGTTGTTAGGCGACAGCTGTCCCTGTGAATTCACCCGGTCCAGACCCAGATCCTGCAGCAGGATATTGCCAAGTCCGGGAAGGTTGTTTTGCGCCGTATTCGCTCCATCGAAAACAATTTCAACATCAATATCCTCGGGCGTCAGATTGGTGGCGGTGAGATTGTAGATATTGCGCATCGTTAGCACCCAGGAGGAGCTGCTGGATGTCAAGTATGTCGGGCGCAGCAGCTTCAGGAACATACGCCTGCCGTCGCCGACGTTGATATCCCCTACTCTTACCAGGCTTCCATCCGGACCAAGATAGGAGTAGGCGATGGCAAGTGCCTGGTTTGATCCGAGTCGGGACTCCAATGTAATGTATCCGTATACCTGATCCAGATGATAGTCCCTTCCCCGCTCCAGCGGCTCAAAGCTGCCTTCTACAAACTCATCCGATGATACCCCGAAATCAGATGCAGATGGTGTTGTAGACGGATCGCGGAAGGTTTCCAGCAGTTCGTCACCAAACCCGTCCGCAGCCTGATTGGGCCTCAGATACCGGTCTCCCTGTTTGATTACTCCAAGATCCACCAGCGCCGCCGCTCTGACCTGTCCCGGACGCTCCTGCGACGAGGTGTTCAGCACATAGACCTCGATTTCCTGGATTTGAAACATCTGGGTGGGATTATTGGGGTCGGCCATGGCGTTTTCAAATTCCTGCCAGGAGAAGAAATCGAGGAAAAAGTGACGGTCATTGTCGTAGGAAGCCGGACGAATTTCAAACGTGCTCTCCTGGCTGCCGCCGGAGATGGTCTGTGTATTTCCCTGCCCCTCCTGCTGGGAAATAACAGAAGTAAGTCTCAAGGGACCAAATTTTGCTTCAGATTTTATTCCAAACAGGGCGCTTCCTCCACGGACAAGCGAGTTACCGGTCTGCATCGATACGTTTCCCAGCTCGATACTCTGGAGAATCTCATCTTCATACCCATCATAGCGGATGCTCATTCTGTTTTCAAAATCAAACGTTCGTTCGGTATCCCAGTCGGTCCGAATGGTCAGCTTGTCGCCGATAGTACCCTGAATGTTAAGCCTCAGATTCTGATCAAATGTGGGGTTTACCGTTTTCTGTTGATCGGGCGGAAGTGCGGGGTTTTCTGTCTCCTGGATTGATGCACCTACATTCATATTCGCCGTACCTGTAACACGCAGATTTACCTCCGGACGGCCGAATATGGTAGTAAAGGCCGAGCGCTCACCAACGGGAAGATCCAGTGTAAAATCGAGCAAACCACGTCTGACATCTCTTTGACGTCGTCTTTCATCTACCAGACGCCTCCAGTTGGATTGCATCTTGTTTTGAAAGCTGAGTTCAGAAAATTCGCTGAAATCCATACTACGTGCAAAGCCGGCCGGTACGTCATGAATTTCGCGCTGTGCCGAATAGTAGCCCAGCGAATCAAGTGTGATACGAACTACATCGCGCTGGGATTGAATCTCAATCAGGGGTGATCGTCCTCTCGGATACGGATTGGTCATATACCCCGTGCGTGGGCCGGGTAACCGGAGTGTGTCTGTTGTGTCGGCACGCGGAGCACCGGATTCCACATCCAAACCCATCTGGGCTGCTGTTTCTGGATTGACACCATTTTCCGGAATGGTATCCCTCTCCTGGGCAAAAACCCTCAGGGGCATATACAGCAAAGTCCAGAGTAGGACAAGGCCTGTAAATCCATTACGAACCGTTGCAAATAGCAAGAAAGAATACTCTGTTTAACCCGGTTACAAAATAAAGTGGTATGTTCGAGCGAACGGTAGCTTATGGTCGATAGGCCGGCTGTTTGATATATGAGGGTGATCGGGTAAAAAGCTACAAATTATAGCCCTTGACACAAGTAATCAATGCCTTATTGTGATTTTCTTGGTATGAAACGACAGAATTGTCATATTCTTACGTTATTCATACAGTTACTATCAGATTTATAACGTCTCTCCAGGTATTTTATTCAAAATATGGTGTTGAAGTTTTTAAAAAAAATGATTCCGGGAAGCATTGAACGCGATCTGCTTAAAAGGCATGTTGGTCCGTTCATATTCTGCTTTCTGACCATCATGTTTCTGCTCTTGATGCAGTTTTTAATACAGTTCATGGATCATCTGGTCGGCAAGGGCATCCCGCTAATGGTAATTCTCGAGCTGATCATGGTCAACCTGGCGTACATGGTTGTTCTTGCCGTCCCCATGACCATCCTGGCGGCATCCCTGATGGCATATGGAAAATTTTCCGAGCAAAATGAGTATACGGCAGTACGTGCGGCCGGTGTTCACCCCTTTCGCGTCATGCGACCCTCTTTAATCATGGCTGTACTCATCACCATTTTTCTGGGATGGTTCTCGAACGAAGTGCTGCCGGAAGCCAATTACAAAGCCCGGGCACTATTTCTGGACATAAGGATGAAAAAGCCCGGATTCGATTTGCAGGAAAATATTTTCTACGAGGGCATTGCCGGATACACCTTTCTTGTAAGAGAAATGCCGGCTGATTCCGATTCCCTATACGATGTAACCCTGTTTCAAAATCCGGAACAGGGCCGGGATCGGGCAGTTATCAAGGCTCAGAGAGGTTTTCTGGAAAGCGATGAGCGTCATTTGAGCCTGACACTGTACCTCTATAACGGTACGATTATGCGCTATCTCCAGCGCGGCCGCGGCTCGGCTGAAGTCATGCATGAAGAGACGGCATTTGATTCGTACCGCATCTCATTTGACATGTCGGACCTCACCTTTTCACGCACCAATCCCGAAGAGCGCAGGCGCGATGGTCGCTCCATGCGGGCACAAGCCATGCTTGCCATCGTTGATTCTCTGAATAGTGACATCGACCGGGAAATTCGTAACTTTCTGCACTCCCTGCATCAGTCCAATGTCACCTTGATGAGAGATGAGCAGGTCTCGCCTCCATCCGAACCGGTTAATCACGAAAGCGATTATCTTGCACATGTTGCCGACTATTCGGAAAACGGTGAAAATGCGTATCCCGGATATGGGGACGGTTACCTGATCCCTCCTTTGGATAACATACCCTACCTTACTCTGTTGAACAGGGAATCACTTAAAGAGCAGCGAGAGGTAGCACTGCGGGCAAGTACGCTGATGCGCAACACCCAGGCGATGTCAGACAACCTGATGAACAACATGCAGTGGAGAGAGGAGCGAATCGCCCGCTTCATGGTGGAGGTACACAAAAAAGCTTCGATCCCATTTGCATGCATACTCTTTGCGATGATTGGGGCACCACTGGGGCTTTTGGTCAGAAAAGGCCATATGGGTATTCATGCCATCATCAGCACCATGCTTTTCACCTATTATTGGATCAGCATTATTCAGGGTGAGAAACTGGCAGACCGGCTGTTCATATCCCCGTTCATGGGTATGTGGTTCGGTAACATCACCATTGCCCTTGCCGGTCTCGTACTGATGTACCTTGTCATGTTTCGAAGGTAGGTGTATTCATGATTAAAACGTTCGACCGATATATCTTCTCCAAAATGATGATCCTCACCGGTTTCGTTACCGGTCTGCTGATCTTCATTTTTATAATCATCGACTTTTCCGAAAACAGCGGGGATTTTTCCGATCGGGGTGCCACATTAAGCGAAATCTGGTATGATTACTACCTGAATTACATTCCGGAAATGGTGCGTCTTGTCTCCCCTGTTGCCGTATTTGCTTCGTGCCTTTGGCTCACCGGACAGATGGCCAACCGGTTGGAAATCGTTGCTCTAAGGGCTGCCGGCATCAGCCTGTACCGCCTGCTCGTTCCCTATCTGGTGTTCGCCATTCTGGTTGCCGGCATCATCAGTTATGTCGATGGATATGTTGTACCGCGCTCCAATGCGGTGAGGGCGGAGTTTGAGCAACAGTTTATCATGAAGCGGACGGAACGCATTGATCGTAACCGAATCTATCGACAGGAGTCCCCCGATCGTCTTATGCTGGTCAACTACTTTGACATTCGGCAGAACGTCGGATATCGCGTCACCTTCTACACCTTCGACGACGACCAACTCGTGGAAACCATGGAGCTTGGCAGAATGTCCTGGGATCCAGAGAATCACCATTGGGAGCTGATCAATGGCACAATCACCCGGTATAATGAAGAAGGCTACAAAAAAACCACCTTCGACCGCAGGGATACGACACTGAATCTGTTTCCACGGGATTTCGGGCGCACATCTTCAGATGTCTATCAACTGACCTATCCGGAGATCAGGGATTATCTTGCGTCGATAGAGCGAAGCGGTGCCGGTGGGATCGCCATGCCCAAGGTGCAGTTTTACGGTAAACTGAGCTATCCGTTCTCTATCATCATAGTAACCATCATAGGAGTCGCGATCGCGTCGGTCAGACGACGCGGGGGGCGCGGTGTGCATATCGCAGCCGGACTCGTAATCAGTTTTCTCTATCTGGCCCTAATGAAACTGTTTGAACCGTTCGGCTATGGTGGTGCCATGGATCCCATCCACGCAGCGGTCGTACCACACATCTTCTTTTTCCTGGTAGCCCTTTTGCTGCTGTTCTCTGCCCGTAAATAACGGCCCGCAAAAATAGCCGGCTGCTGCCCTTTTGAAGATCTGCCGACCGGTATTGATGACATTTTTATGATCTATCGCGCCAAATTCCTATGGAGAAACTCCCGTGCCGGACGATCATCAGGCTTCCGGCAGCGGCCCCCGGAAACTGATATGCTGCTGCGGTTCGTTCTTGCCCCGATCTTTGATCTCGCCGTGCAGTTCCTCGTAGCGGCGAATATTATCCTGCAGAGCCCTGGAGAACCGCTTGGCGTGTTCCGGTGTCAGAATCATGCGTTTCATTACCTTGGCTTTGGTCAGGCCCGGCATAATCGCGATGAAATCAAAGACAAATTCGGACGGCGAATGTGTGATCATCACCAGATTGGAATAGGTACCCGGCGCCTCCTCCCTTGTCAGTTCGATTTCCATTTTTTTTTCTTTGCCTTTTTCCATAGCTGCTCATTTTTTGCGTGTAATAATTGAATGACTGCGTTATTCTATATGCATAGGGATTCGAGATCCTCTTTGATGCATCAGAAAAGTATTGCTTTAACTGATATACTGCATTGGTTCATGTTTTAATTGTGCGCTGTTCCTTTTTTGAATTTGCAATCCGGTCACGCTAAAACAGATCCGAAGCGCGTCCATATCCATTTTTTGAGACTGCTATTCTCGATTCGGTTCGGGTGATCTGGAAAGTGCATTTATGAGATCACTTCTGGTGACTATGGTATATCGCCCGCCATCCGGCCTCACCATTACTGCAGCAAGTCCACCGGTTAACATGCGGGTTATCTGATCAATTTTCAAGTCGGCGGCTACGACCGGAAAAGGCTCATCCATGACCGATCCTACCTTCTTATTCCTGGAGTCGGCGGATTTGGTCAGTAAACCGAGGATTTTGGTCTCCGATAGACTGCCCACGATATCGGCTCCATTTGTGACCGGCAGCTGTGAAATATTGTGCCGGTTCATAAGTTCGATGGCTTTATCAAGCGATTCCTCCCTGTCGACGGTGATCAGTGCCCTGCCATCATCCTTCCGGTTTCCGATCACTTCATGCATGTCGGGTCGGTGTTCATCCTCCAGAAACCCGTTGGTGCGCATCCACTCATCGTTGTAGAACTTCGAAACATAGCGCGTTCCGCTATCCGG
>SLLP01000146.1 GCA_007133995.1 Balneolales bacterium | reverse complement strand
TTTTAGCTGAATTGACTCCAACCGGATAAAAGCGCAACAAATTTGTCTGTAAGCTGCAACAGTGGTATTTTTGTGATCTTATTATAACCAATTGTTAGTTAACAATCTTTATGCCTAAAATAACCACATCAGATTTTCGCAACGGGCTCACCATTATGCTAAACGGTGAGATCTACAGCATTACCGAATTCCTCCATGTTAAACCCGGCAAGGGCGGTGCTTTTGTCCGGTCCAAACTCAAAGGTGTTACCAGCGGCAAAGTTCTTGATAAGACATTTCGTGCCGGTGAATCGGTCGAAGCCGTTCGAATCGAGCGTCGTCCCTATCAGTTTATCTACCGGGAAGGCGATATTTACCATTTCATGCACAAGCAGACATTCGAGCAAATCCCCATCCCGCACGAAAAACTGGACCGTCCGGACTTCCTCAAGGAAAACCAGGATGTTCAGGTCGTTGTTCTTGCAGAAAATGAAGAAATCCTGTTTACCGAACTTCCCGATCAGGTTATCCTGGAAGTAGTTGAAACCGAGCCGGGAGTCAAGGGTGATACCGCTCAGGGTGGGTCAAAGTCAGCAAAGCTTGATTCTGGCGCCACCATTCAGGTGCCGCTGTTCATAAACGAAGGTGATCTGGTAAAGGTTAACTCAAAAGAGGGAACCTATCTGGAACGGGTCAAACTCTAAATCTGAAAAATGATATGGATTTAAAAACAATAAAAAACCTTCTGAAGCTCATTGCCGAGAGTGATGTAAATGAGGTGGAACTCGAAGAGGGTAATTTCAAGATCAGGGTCAAGAAGCGTCCAGACACCATTATGAGGGAGGGTTCGACCCCGGTTTATATGAGCAATCCGCAACCAATCGAATTTCATCAACCTGCCGGTCCTGCCACATCCACAGCAGCGAGCGCACCGACACCGGGTCCTGGTGCAAGTGAATTCGCCCCGGAACCTGCCTCAACAGGAGATAAACAGGAAGACAAATACATCACCGTTCGCTCTCCGATCGTCGGTACATTCTACCGCTCGCCATCACCCGAATCAGAAATGTTCGTCAATGTCGGTGACAACATATCCAAGGGAAGTGTGCTTTGCATTATCGAAGCCATGAAAATCATGAATGAGATCGAATCGGAATTCTCTGGCAAGATCGTTAAAATCCTGGCTGAAAACGCCCAGCCGGTTGAATTTGATCAGCCCCTGTTCCTTATTGATCCATCCTGACCTTGCACTATGTTTGATAAAATACTAATTGCCAACCGGGGTGAAATCGCGCTGAGGATCATTCGTACCTGCCGGGAAATGGGGATCAAGACGGTCGCCGTATTTTCCACTGCAGACGAAAAAAGCCTTCATGTAAAATTCGCTGACGAGGCGGTCTGCATAGGTCCGCCGGCCGCACGCGACAGCTATCTCAAAATACCCAGAGTGATCGCCGCAGCGGAAATAACAGATGCCAAAGCCATTCACCCGGGCTACGGTTTTCTCGCTGAAAATGCCGAGTTCTCCCGCATCTGCGAAGAACATAATATCAAGTTCATCGGTCCCTCAGCCAAAATGATCGATACCATGGGCAACAAGTCCATAGCCCGTGAAAACATCCGTAAATTCGGCGTTCCAACCATTCCCGGTAGCCAGGGGGTGATCCGGTCGGCCGATGAGGCTAAAAAAATTGCCGCAGAAATCGGTTATCCCGTCATTTTCAAGGCTTCGGCCGGTGGGGGCGGACGCGGGATGCGCATCTGCTCCGAAGAAAGCGATATTGAACGTCAACTAGTCGCCGCCCGAAATGAGTCGGTGGCATGTTTTGCGAGTTCCGAGATCTACATGGAGAAATTTATTGTCGAGCCGCGTCATGTCGAGATACAGATTCTCGGAGACCGTCACGGGCTTGTTAATCATTATGGTGAGCGTGACTGCTCGATGCAGCGCCGGTATCAGAAGATGGTGGAAGAGGCTCCCTGTCCCGTTATGACCCCCGAGCTTCGCGAAAAAATGGGTCAGGCCGCTGTCGCTGCCGCGGAATCCGTTCAGTATGAGGGTGCCGGTACTGTGGAATTTCTGCTTGACAAAGAGCACAATTTCTATTTCATGGAGATGAATACCCGGATCCAGGTGGAACATCCGGTCACCGAAGAGGTTACAAACGAGGATCTGATCAAGCGGCAGATTGAGATTGCTGCCGGTATTCCGCTCGACAAGAAGCAGCTGAAAATGCGGGGACACAGCATCGAATGCCGTATCAATGCCGAGGATCCGGAGTACAATTTCCGGCCATCCGCCGGCAAGATTCTGGCGTTTCACCAGCCTGGCGGGCATAGTGTGCGGGTGGATACGCACGTCTACTCCGGCTACACCGTCCCCCCATATTACGACTCCATGATCGCCAAACTGATTGTGAGCGCCCCTAACCGTATGCAGGCCATCGCGCGCATGAAACGGTCCCTGAGCGAATTTGTGATCGAAGGAATCAAAACCAATATTCCCTATCAGATGCAGCTGATGAACGATCCCCAGTTCATCACCGGTAATTTTGATACCAAATACCTTGAAAATCATTTCAAGTTCCAAACTGTCCCTTCCTAATCCTGTACCATTATGAATCATCCAAAAGAACTCAAATATACACGCGAACACGAGTGGATTCGTGACAATGGAGACGGTACTGTATCCGTCGGTATTACAGACTTTGCCCAGAATGAACTTGGAGATATTGTTTTTGTTGAAATTGACAAAGTTGGTGAAACGGTGGACAAGGATGACACATTCGGCACCGTGGAAGCCGTAAAAACGGTATCAGAGCTTTACATGCCGGTCTCGGGTGAAATCCTGGAGTGGAACGAAGCCCTGGAAGGCGAACCCGAACTGATCAACGAAGACCCGTACGGCAAGGGATGGATGATCAAAATCAAAATGAGCGATCCCCCCCAGCTGGACGAACTGCTCTCTGTCGATGATTACAGCGAAATTATTGCCTGATCACATGTTCAACATTCCAGAAGGAGCTTAATTCAGCATGACCATACCGGAAAAAGAATGGATCCTGATCCTCGATTACGGCTCCCAGTACAATCAGCTCATCGCCCGAAGGGTTCGTGAAAGCCAGGTGTATTGTGAAATTCATCCTTTCAACGTTGACCTGAAACAGTTCGAATCGCATCCGCCTGCCGGCGTGATCCTTTCGGGCGGACCCATGAGCGTAAACGATGAAGGCGCTCCGGAGTTCAACAGTGAAATACTGGATCTCGATATTCCTGTTCTGGGCATCTGTTACGGTCTCCAGGTCATGATCAACACCAGTATGGCCGGTTCAGTAGCCAACGCAGATAAACGGGAATTCGGCAGGGCACAGATGTCTGTTATCAAGCGCAATGCCCTCTTTGCCGGCATTCCCGATACCAGCACGGTGTGGATGAGCCACGGCGATCATATCATCCGCATGCCGGAGAGTTTCGAAGTAATAGCACGCACCGACAATGCCCCCGTGGCTGCTGTCAAGGACAGCACACGTCCGGTCTACGGCGTACAGTTCCACCCGGAAGTGGTCCACACCGACCATGGCCGGGAGATGCTCCACAATTTTGTGCGTAACATCTGCGGGCTCACAGGCATATGGACCCCCGGCTCCTTTATCGAAAGCACCATTGACCGAATCCGGGAAACAGTTGGCGACGGGAAAGTGATCTGCGGACTCTCCGGCGGTGTCGATTCGACCGTGGCGGCCACCCTTATTCACCGCGCCATCGGCGACCGGCTGCTTTGTGTATTTGTGAACAATGGCGTGCTCAGAAAAAATGAGTTCAGGGACGTTCAGCATCTGTATACTGAAAAGCTGAAACTTCCGGTCAAGGCTGTGGATGCTTCCGATCTGTTTCTGGACCGGCTCACCGGAGTCAGCGATCCCGAAACCAAGCGGAAGATCATCGGCAACACCTTCATTGATGTGTTTGATAGTGCCGTTTCTGATGATAACGGATTTACCCACCTGGCCCAGGGAACATTGTATCCCGATGTCATCGAAAGCGTGTCATTCCGGGGACCGTCGGTCACAATAAAGTCACACCACAATGTAGGCGGACTCCCCGACAAGATGAACCTCGCCCTGCTTGAACCGCTACGTGAACTGTTCAAGGATGAAGTGCGCAAGGTGGGCCTGTCACTCGACATCCCCAGGGAGTTCATCGGCCGTCACCCGTTCCCCGGTCCGGGACTCTCTATCCGTATTCTTTCCGACGTGACCCGTGAGAAAGTCCGTCTCCTGCAGGATGCCGACGCAATTTTCATAGACGAACTCCGCACTCAAAACCTTTATGACTCGGTCTGGCAGGCCCTCGTGGTGCTTCTGCCCGTGCAGAGCGTGGGTGTCATGGGCGATGAACGGACCTATGAATACGTTGTGGGTCTGCGCGCCGTTACAAGTGTGGATGGCATGACGGCCGACTGGGCGCATCTTCCCTATGAATTTCTGGGCAGGGTATCCAACCGGATCATCAATGAAGTCAAGGGGATCAACCGTGTCGTTTACGATATCAGCTCCAAGCCGCCCGCAACGATCGAGTGGGAATAGATCTGCATAGGTATTAACCCTTTCGCTGCTGTAATATATAATTAAAAACATATATGAACGCTTCAATTCATCTTATGCGAATCAGCTGTTTTCTGTTGATTTGCCTCATTGCCGATACTGCGCTTGGCGGGTCATCATCCGGCAGTGATATGCGTGATACCTTGACCGGAGAAGTTGACTTCGTATCCGATCGTACTTCCGACCGGTTGGATGAGGCCGCTTTGTCCCCGGATGACATTTTCAACCTCGCCATGGAGTTCTACCGGGAAACGCAGTTCGATTCGGCTGCAATCTATTTCTCAAAAATAGAATCACCGGAAGCCCGTCTTTTTGAAGGAAAGAGTCTGTTTGCAACCAGCAGTTATCCACTGGCCAAAAACCGTTTGCGTCAGCTATCACGAAGCGACGATCCCCGACTGTTTGACGAAGCCCGCTACACCCTGGCCCTCTGTGAATTCCAGACCCGTCAGTTTGGACATAGTCTGGACATACTGCATAATCTGAAATCGCGACCCGCTTACCAGAATCTGCACCGTGATGCAAATTCATTGTATCAGCAGATCATGGGCTATCTCACAACGGAGCAGCGCAAGTCAGCCTTCATGCAAAGTGAGAACCCGAGGGTGCAGCTTGACCTGGTCCGTTTCGGTCTGGACAACATGAATCGTGCAGAGGCCATTCAGCTCTATGGCGCCCTCTATCCCTTTTTTGAAGCCACTATTGACACAAATATCCTGGGCGCGCTCAACCGGCGGATCCAGAACCTGCCAACACAAAAAAGCTCGACATCTCAAGGAAGGGCTCCGAATGGTATCGTGTACAATATCGGGGTGCTGCTGCCGGAGACCGAAACCGAAACCAATGAATGGCGGGTTTCCAGATCGCTGTACAACGGCTATCTGCTTGCTGCGGAAGAATTCAACCGGGCTCATGATGACAAGCACATCCGGCTGCATCTCCTGGAAACATCTGATACCACACTGACTCTTGAGGCTGCAGTTGCCAGATTGGCATGGCAACATCATGCCGATGCGATCATCGGACCTCTCTTTTCTGATGCCGCCTATCGTATACGGGATATCGCCGAGTATTATCAGATACCTGTAATCCCTCCGCTTGCCAATGCCGACACAATCAACATCAGCAACCCCTATCTCTATCAGATCAATCCTACTTTTGAGACACGAGGCCGGGCCATGGCCGCTTTCGCTGTCAATCAACTTAAATTGGATACACTTGCGGTGATCACCCAAAGCAACCAGCCTGTGTCACGTGAGGCACGCGAATTTCGAATTGAGGCCGAACGCCTGGGTGCCACTATCCTCCACTACTTCAGTGAAGATTTTGAATCGCTGGCATTTGAAGTCGGGCACATCACTAAATACCTTGCCGGCAGCCGGCGCCATGTTGAACGGTATTTTGATGATGAGGATTTTGAACTCACACCTGTTAAAGGGGTCTATATCTCGGTCACCGGGAGCGGTTCGGAGCAGCTGATTGACCTCATCCTGAACGACATGCAGGCGTTCCGCAGCACAGCCGTGATTCTGGGAAACGAGGAGATGGCTCATGTTGATCTGAGTGATGCCATAAGGCGCTATTTTGATATCTATTACAGCAGCTTCTTCTATCGGGACCAGGACAACAGAGCTGTCTATCATTTTCGGAACAATTTTGAATTACTGACAGGATATCAGCCCGACAATTTCGCCTTACTGGGCTACGATGTCGCCACGTTCCTCTACCGCTCTATTAACGAACTGAAGAACCCCGCTCATATCAAGCAAAGACTGCGTCACCGCCCGCTATTTGAAGGAGTCATCACCAATATCGATTTCCGGGGTACACACATCAATCAGCATCTGCATTTCATGCACATCGAACGCGATGGCACCGTGCCCTTCCACTCACCTGAGGATGAAGAGGAGGACTTCGGGGATTAGAATCCGAATGATGAAGCGGACAACGACAATTAACCCTGGCCTTCAATCATCCATCCAGGCCTAATCCATCCCTTCAGGCCTAATCTATCCATCCAGGCCTAATCCATCCCTTCAGGCCTAATCCATCCCGCAACGGTTTATCCGGTAAAAAGTAAGCATGGCATAAGTGATTATGGAGTGCCTGTTGCCTCCTGGTTATTTCCTCTTAAGTGACAATCGGGAAAAAAGCCCCAGGCTTTTCTGCGGAAAGAAACCTTCGTTGACCGACCTTACATCCTCAATGGAAATGAAGGCTTTGGGCATTTTTTCCTGAACGATCTGGATCATTCGCCTGAGGTCCTTTCTTTTTATGATGCTCAAAATCAGACGTACCTGACCGCTGACCCCACTGGCTGACACGGATGTGACTCCGAAATCATTCTCCTTGAGATATTCAATGAGCTCGGTAGCATCCTCGGTTGTGATGGTCCGCACGCAAAGCAAGCCCATGGCAATTTTCCCCTCAATATAGATTCCTATGTAGTTGCCTATAGAAAAGCCTGCAGCATAGGCGATATACAGACCCGCGTTCGTCAGATGCTGAAATATCTGACCTATCGCCAACAGCCATATAAGCGCCTCGAAAAAACCGATCGTCGGCGCAAGTACCTTCATGCTCCTTGAAACGAAAATGATCCGCAAGGTACCCAAAGTCACATCCACCACCCGGGCAGCAAAAATCATTAGCGGAAGAACAATGTAGTTGAACCAGTCAAATTCAAACGTTATGGACTCCAAAAATCCCATGCCACCCATTCAATTAGGAATTGTAACCGTTGATTCATCTAATTTATACTCTTTTCTTAAAGAAATTGCGAATTATTTAGTCCGCCGGACAGATTTTCTCTCTTTTCATTCCAGGCTATCTCCTGTATACGCTACCACTCTGCAGTCAACCTGCCTGCTGGATACGTTGATACCTAACAGTAAATTTACCATCTCACCAGGCGAAACTTTTTCCCGTTTTCCACAGAGCAAAATATTCTTTCTGTAAATAACTGTTTTTGAAAGTTTATTTTATTTTTGGGTATTGCATTGCGGGAAAACAGGAGGCGAAGGAGTCGCACTCGCAGGTGCAGCCGTCATCAGGTTCCGGCAGATGCGGCAATTGAGTCAGGAATATCGGTCAGTTGGAGGTGACGGGATACCAACCCGGGGAGGCGCTTCGACGATACCCGGAACCGGGCCCAATTTGCAGGTCTCAGGTCCTAATCGCATATTGGAATTCAGAACCTCATCCCACGAAACCTCCAGTCCTGTATAAGCAGCCATGCGTCCCATAATGGAAATGAGTGTGGATGTGATGTTTTCATCGGAATCATTGATATATCCTCCCGTCCGGATAGCTGACACCAGTTCAACATGTTCCTGAAGATAAGGGTTTTGTACCCGCCAGGTCTGATCCTGGTCGTTATCATCCGGATAGGGATACTCCCACACAAGCGCACCTTTGTTATCATAAATCGACCCGCTTGCATCGGCGAACCCCTTTGTGCCGGTAATCCGTTCGGTCTTCCCGGTATGCAAGCCATTGATCTGGCGGGTGGCACCATGTGCCATCAAGCCATTGTCATATTCAAAGCTGATGCTGAAGTGGTCGAACTGGTCTCCCGACTGCCTTTGATGCCGACCACCATTTCCGATAGCCTTGACGGGATGACTGCCTAAATACCAGCTCATTACGTCCAGTTCATGAATGAACTGGTCCACAATGTGATCACCGGACAGCCAACAGAAATTACCCCAGTTCCGGATCATGTACTCCATATCAGTCCAGCCGGGCTTTCGTTCCACCCACCACAGAGCATTTCCGTGCCGCATGATATTGGCTCCAACAATATCGCCGATTGCACCTTCGGCAACTCGTCTTTGTGTTTCGATGTAGTCTTTCTGATACCTTCGGATGGTACCGGTGACCATGCAGAGTTGCTTTTGCTTCGCTATTTCGGATTGTTCACTTATGATGCGGACACCTGCCGGATCGACGGCAACCGGTTTTTCCAGAAAGATGTGCTTTCCCGCTTCCACAGCTGCCTTTACTTCTCTCGGACGAAAGTGCGGAGGAGAGGCAAGAAGGACCACATCCACTCCTGCATTGATGACCTTCTGATAACAGTCAAATCCAATAAAACAGTTTTCTTCGGCTATTTCCATACCCCGGGATTGCAAAAGGATTTCGCGGGTTCGGTCTATTTGATCCTGGAATAGATCCCCAATAGCCACGATTTCAAGATTGGGACCGGCATCGAGGAAGTTGATTGCGGCACCGCGCCCCCTGTTGCCGCAACCAATCAGGCCGGCTTTTAAAACCGGACCGTCCGGAGCCTGATCCGAAAGTTGCAGGGCGGGATTGGTTTCCAGTCTTCCGAGAACACCAATGCCCTTGCACCCAGCAAGCATGCCTGCGGCTCCCGCTACCCCTATCGTCCCCAGGGTCAGGGTCGAAATAAACTCACGACGGCTTTGTTCTTTTGTTTCCATGTTCAATTACACAAATAGTTGCAGTTTACTGAGAAGTAAAAAAATAACATTTCTTATCACCTATACGCAGCCGAAGATCGGATTTGAACCGAAGGCCTATTCATTACGAATGAATTGCCAGTAAAATAATCTGCTTCGGCTTTGTTGTGACATGATCTTTGTAGCTGGATTTTGCTTTTTCAAACAGCGAAAAGGAGTATTTTCCTGCTGTCAAAGTCAATTACTAATAACCTATAAAGATACAGAGATTTCAATTTATCTGGCAACGCATGTCGTAATCTGACTGTACTTAACATCAACGGTACAGAATATCACCAGGTGTGACTTTTTCAATCAATCACCCCGCCACTCTCTGCCTCTTCCCGCTCCATCTCTGCTCGTATACGTCGCTGCTCCCGAAGCCAGTCCGTCCATTCCCTGCTTTTCCTGCGATGTTCAGCATAGGTTTGCGAAAAAGCATGCCGGCCTTCAGGTGTAGCAACCATGTACATGTAGTTGTGCTCTTCCGGAAAAATAGCGGCATTAATGGAAGCCATCGACGGATTTGTAATAGGTCCGGGTGGCAAACCATGGATGCGATAGGTGTTATAGGGATGGTCGATACGATAATCGGCATAGACCAGCCTGTTTCGCTCCCCCTTGGCAT
>SLLP01000190.1 GCA_007133995.1 Balneolales bacterium | reverse complement strand
CTCTTTGAGGTGGCTACCGAGGGTCCCGGGTTCCTGGTGGATGAGACCCGCGAGGAGCTGGGCAGTTCGCTCAAACTTCCGGACTGGCAGGAGCCCCGCCGCCAGCTGATTGAAGCCCAATTAAAGCCCTACAAGCAGGCCAGATCGTGATTTGACAATTCCGGGTTGATACGGCAACGGCGAAGTAACCTCTGGAATCCGTGACATGCGCACTTTTTGTTTATCTACTGATCATTGAATGATTACTTCAACAAGTCTGTTATTCAAATAAGCAGAAACGTGAACTCACATAAAGAGGTCTGTTATGCCTATAGTCAAAGTTATTGAAGTAATCGCTGGTTCCGAAAAGAGTTTCGACGATGCCACGAACAATGCCTTGTTAGAAGCCTCCAAAACGGTCAGGAACATTAAATCCATCTATATTAACGAGATGAAAGCCATTGTTGAAAACAATAAAATTGTCTCTTATGGCGTCAACGCCAAAATCTCATTTGAGATTGAAGATCAATAATTGCTGCCAGTTCTCTTTCAGTGCGGAAGAAACCCATTTTGAGACATCGGGAGCAGGAGGAAATCCGCGTCGGAACCAACCGGAAAGCCGGTCTAAAATAGCTTTTTGGTCACCGGGCGGATAACGATACCCGTCGGGATACTGCTCCGGGTAGCACAAATCGTCGGGTACCAGCGGACGTGCACCGGCGCTGACCGCCTCCAGCATGGCCAGTCCCTGAAATTCGTGCAGCGATGTGCTGATGACCACAGAGGACTCACTGACGATTCGCCGATACGTTGTACTGTCAGCCCGCTCATCAATGACTATACGATCGGCAAGCTTCTCGCGGAGCATAAGCAGGGCTTCGTTCGGGAATGCGGTGGAACGGTCACCAAGCAGTGCCAGGCGAAAATCGATATCCTTTTTTTTTGCCAGTTGTATCATGGCGCCGGCGAACGTCTCCGGTGCCTTGTCATATTCCCAGCGATGGTTCCATAGTATAAGACGCTCGTCTTTGTCAGCGGCCGGAGGGATGGGCTCGATCGGTATGGGGAGCACTTCGGATTTGTCCTCCAGCTGCATCCGGATTCCCAGACTGTCGGCCTGGGGCTTGGTCCGCAGCAACTCAAACACACCGTCGAGAAAGGTGCGCCGGTTGAATTCCGAGTTGAAGAAAAGCCGCCCGGAGGCCAGCGCCCCGTAGAGCTGCACCATCTGTGGATCGATGCGGTTCAGCTGATGTTCGCTGAGCGGATAGGCGAACTGATTTTCATGGAAATAGTACCATGCCGGGACATGGGCCAAACGCGGGTGAAGTCCTCGTATGGTGGCCAGGTCAACCATGGAAGTGGCAAATATCAGGTCGGGTGTGGAATCGGGCAGGAGGTTCAGCCAGGAAATCGGATTGCCGCGGATACGCCACCGGAACCGGCGACCGGTCAGTTCCAGGCGCTTCCAGGTGATATTGGGGTGTGATGCCACAAGCCAGTCCGCCCACCGGGCATGACTGTCGGTGCGGTAAGCCGACATCAGCCAGATTTCCGGTTTACTGCGGGGGATGTTGGAGTCAGTCATAACGTATTAAAACCACCGCGGTCATGTCATCAAAAAGCTCCGTTTTCCCACCATGTCCCATGCTGCTGCTGAAAATGTTGTCAATAAAAGCGTCCGGCTGCAGCTTTTCGGAGAAAACAGAAGCAAGCACTTTCTCCAGTCGCTCCTCGCCAAAAGGTTCGAAATCTGCATTAACGTTGTCGGTGACACCATCGGAATAAACAAACAGGCAGTCTCCCGGTTTCAGTGCGATCGATTCCTGCTGGTATTCCATGCCATCCAGCATTCCGAGCGGGAGTCCGCCGGCTTGAAGGCGAAGATGGGTCCCGTCAGATCGCAGAAGATATGGATGTTCATGACCACCAATGGAATAGATCAGAGAATGTGAGGAAGTGTCGAGGATGCCGAGAAAGAGGGTTGCGAATTTTTCGGGACTGGTGCTGTGGAAAAGCTGGTGATTCGCATTCTTCAGGATGTCGGCGGGGTGGTCGAGGTGGAGTGTGTGCCCGCGGAGGACGGCCTGCAGATTGGCCATGAGCAAGGATGCGGGCAGGCCCTTGCCGCTGATGTCACCCAGGCAAATGGCCCATCGCTGGTCATCCATTTTGATAAAATCGTAGCAGTCACCGCCGACAGTCTGAGCAGTCACATTTTTTCCAGCGATTTGATACCCGTTTAATCGTGGCGCAGTGTCAGGGATAAGCTTTTTCTGAATATTGGCAGCCAGCTCGATTTCATGGCGCATGTTCTGAAGGGCCTGTTCTTCCTCGTAGAGTCGTGCGTTTTCAACCACCTGGCCTGACTGCGCCGCAATTATGGCAAGAAGGCGCTGATCGGAGTCGGTGAAGCCTTCCGGTGAACTGACATCCTTGTTGTAGAGGGTGAGTACCCCGATAAGCCTGGAACGCACCATCAAGGGGGCGCTCAATACGGAATGGATGCCGGCATCCCAGTTTACATTCCGGAACCTCTGATCACTGGCGGGATCGTTGATCATGAGTGGTTTTTTGTTAATCTGCATCCATCCAAGCAGGTTTTGATTCAGGTGCTGCGGGGAG
Organism: Balneolales bacterium; assembly: GCA_007133995.1. Taxonomy (GTDB): domain Bacteria; phylum Bacteroidota; class Rhodothermia; order Balneolales; family Natronogracilivirgulaceae; genus SKNL01. Next base: position 7,209 of record SLLP01000190.1, on the reverse strand, counting down.
CTTTCGCTGGAATGGATCATGCTCCGGACAAGGGTATGACTCGGGTTTGACTTGTCCTCGTCTACCAGGGTGATGTCCCCTTGTTCGGCGTGTATCGCCCGTATGGACCGGCTCACAATCGACCTCATGATCTTTTCACTGTCGAGGCTGCCACCGATGGCCAGAGCCAGATCATTCAAAATGGCGAGTTCGTCAACAGCCCTGCGAAGGCGTTTGTTCTCCTCACGGAGTTGTGCCGCATTTACATCTGTCATCAGGTATTCCGTTTTTTTGAAGCAGACAACGCTTTGTTAACATGAGTGTTCACCCGTCGTGTCAGGGATATTCCGCGTCCGGGAAGGAGTATTTATCCGCTTTCGTTTTAATCCCTGTCGTCCCGTTCCGGCAAGCGAATTCTGGAAACATGTATCGGACCATCTCCGCTCACGTGCCCGATGTAGCTCAGCCAGATGTCCCCATTATGTTCGAAGATGCCGGGATAGCTGCTGCCGTTTTCCACACCGGCCACTCTGGTCAGTACCGCACTCTCCGGATCAATCAAAAAAACAGCTATTCTTATCACACCCCTGACCCTTCCGGCGCCCAGCAGCCGGCCATCGGCAAGGGTTATGATCTCCGGTCCGCCCAAATCTCTTTCGAAACCGGGAATATCCCTGACAGGCTGGCGATCGACCGGTCCATCCCAGTAAGCGTCCAGGTCATGCCATTGCCAATCCTGGTCGAAAGGCGGGCGGCTGAACCCCAGGGCAACCCGTGCGTCCAGACCGGCGCGCAACAGTACATAAGCGGTGCCGTCGTGCCCGAAGGTAAGGGCGGCTTCGTTGCCATGTCCGCCAGGAAACAGATCCTTTTTCAAGGTTGTCCAGGTTTTCCCATCCTTTGTGCGATATAAGGTGCCATTGGCGTCCTTGCCGCTGTAGCCAATGCTGTAGCCATAACCCTCGTGCCAGGCCACATCCCAGCGCCAGGTATTGATTCCGGTGGGACAGGCATAGGGCTCGCTCCAGGTTTCCCCATCGTCAGAGAGCCATGTGACCGACTGGCGCTGCACAATCTGTCCATCGATGGTACGGAAAGGTGCGGCCTCTTCGATATATTTTATTGAAGAGTTGAGCATGAGTTTTCCGTCTGAGGTCACAGAAAGGCGGGGGTCGCGCACATCGCCGGTTGCAGATTCAAACAGGGCGGCGGGTTCCCAGTGGACACCGTCAACCGAACGAATGACCCGGCCACGTCCGCTGATATGGTTGCCGTGGATCTCTCCTTCCCGAAAGGAACTGTACCAGTATCCTCCAAACCGGACCAGATGAGGGAACTCGATGCGGGTCTTTTCCCGGTCGGGAATCCGGGTGATGTCCCATATCATGATACCGGCATCATGCGGGATGATGAGAGGCGTGTTTTCAGTGATTTGAAAAACGCGAGGGGCGTCAGGGTTTTCTTGCGGGGAAGTGGTGTCCCCTGATGCCGGCGATGGTGAAGACGCAGGGTCGGTTGCGGTGCTGCTTGTGGAGCAGCTCCATGCGGTGACGATCGCTGCAAGCAGAAAAATGATCGCTGTATACGGAAACTTGGAACGAAAGAGACAAAAGCATTTTTGAGCCATCATACACCTCCATGTGAAAATCAGACAGATTTTTTTCTTACCGGAAATTGGAGAAAAAGCGGCTGAATTTCCAGTAGAAGTTTTCGTCTGATGCTGCTGCGAAGCTGGTTCTGCCGTCCGAGGACCTGTTTATGCTGTTTATGCTGTCAACGGACCTTGTTATGCTGTCAGCGGACCTGCATTTCCCGGATGGCGGCAATCACGTTTTCACTGTCAACGGCGGCCTTGACCTCACTGTCCACATAGGCAATTTTCCCCTCCTCATCGATGATGAAAGTCCAGCGGGCTGTTGTTACATTACGAGTCAATTCAACTTCTTCCCCGTCAATTTCCCTGGTGATGGTACCGCCTTCTCTGACAGGTACGCCGAATGCACGGGCGATGCTGCCGTCGGAATCCGTGATCAGGGGAAAGTTGAGGTTGTTGGTCCGGCGGAAAATCCGGAGATTGCCGATCTGATCACCGCTGATACCCACCACTTCAGCACCCATCTCGACAAGCTGTGACCGGTTATCCCGGAAGCTGCATGCCTGTGCGGTACATCCGCCGGTCATGGCTGCGGGAAAAAAGAATACGACCAGAATACTGCCTTCGTGATCGGTACTTTTCCAGACTTCACCATCGTCGGTCACCGATTGGAAAACAGGTGCCGGGTCGCCCGCCTTCAGCTGGATGTCGGCGTGCCGGTCGGCGGTGTTGCCGCTTCCGGCCAAAGCAGAGGTGAACAACAGTGAAAGGGCAAGCATGGATAATATGAGGACGCGATTCGTATTCATTTTGTACCTTTTTTGTTAATGGAATTGTGTGAAATTATGAGATATGATGCAACAAATAGTTCTAACCGTATTCCGGCGAAAATCGTTGCGTAGATTTATCCGGACTTGCATAAAATTTTTCCGGCTGTACCGGTTGCGTCCCCTGTTCGGTGATAGGTGTCATTCTGTGTTATAAACTGGTCAAGCCACATCCTGGTTACGATTATCATCCGGTATTTTGATATTTTGCGTTGTCAACCGGAATCAACTAAACAAAAAAAATGAAAAACGGATTGCTGATTTTTTTACTTGTCACGGCAATATATGGGGAAGTTATGGCACAAATTGACCGTTTGAATGACCGATACGCAACCCGCTCGGAAGTGATTGCCGCCAACGGAATGGTGGCCACGAGTCAGCCGCTGGCTGCGCAGGTCGGACTCGATATCCTCAAACAGGGCGGAAACGCCATCGACGCTGCCATTGCTGCCAATGCGGCCATGGGATTGATGGAACCGACGGGCAACGGCATTGGCGGCGACCTGTTCGCACTCATCTGGCATGAGGAGTCGGGCCGGGTATACGCGCTGAATGCCAGCGGCCGGTCGCCCCTTGGATTATCCTATGAGCAGTTGCTGGTCGAGCTGGAGCGCATGGAGACCGATCGCATTCTGCCGTCGAGTTTGCTATCCGTTTCCGTTCCGGGCGCGGTGGACGGGTGGTTTGAGATGCACGGCAGGTTCGGGAGGTTGCCGATGGACCGCATCCTGCAACCGGCCATCGATTATGCGGAGAACGGATTTCCCGTGTCGGAGGTGATCGCCGATGCCTGGCAGCGGAGCGCTCGCTTATTAAGCGGCAGGGCCGGGGCTTTTGCGGAGACGTTCACAATCGACGGACGCGGACCCGAGAAGGGCGAAATCTTCCGCAATCCGGATCTGGGCAATACGTATCGCCTGCTGGCCGAACAGGGACGCGATGCGTTTTATCGCGGCGAAATTGCCCGCAAGGTCGACGCATTCATGCGCGAGCACGGCGGTTACCTGCGGTTCGAGGATTTCGAGCAGCACCAGTCCGAGTGGCACGAGCCGCTGGTGGCATCCTACCGCGGATACGATGTCTACCAGATCGGCCAGAACAATCAGGGCACGGCGGTACTGCAGATGCTGAACATCCTGGAAGGATACGACCTGGCCTCGATGGGCTTCAACAGTCCGGAGGCGCTGCACCTGATGATCGAAGCCAAGAAACTGGCCTATGAGGATCGCGCGAAGTACTATGCGGATCCGGATTTTGTGGACGGACTCCCGTTCAAAACGCTTATCAGCGAGGAGTACGCGGAGGAGCGCCGGGCGCTGATTGGCGATCGCGCTCTGGAGCGCATCACCAGCGGCGTGAAGGGCCTGCAGGACGGCGGCACAATCTATCTGACCACCGCCGATCGGCACGGCAATATGGTCTCGCTCATCCAGAGCAACTTCCGCGGCATGGGCACCGGATTCGTGGTGCCGGGTACGGGCTTCAGCTTCCAGAACCGCGGCGAACTGTTCTCGCTGGATCCGGAGCACCCCAACGTCTATGAGCCCGGCAAGCGGCCGTTCCACACGATTATCCCCGGGTTCGTCACCCGGAACGGGCGTCCGTGGTTCTCCCTCGGCGTGATGGGCGGGGAGTTTCAGCCGATCGGTCACGTGCAGATCCTGGTGAACATTATCGACTTCGAGATGAACGTGCAGGAGGCGGGCGACGCGATCCGCTGGCTGCACACGAACTCCACCGAACCGACCGACGCGTTTTCGGATATGCTGGAGGATGGCGGTCTGGTGCGGTTCGAGTCGCAGATCGACCCGGGAATCGTGGAGGCGCTACGGGCCAGGGGGCACCGGGTCGAGGTCGGCGGCGGGTTCTACGGCCGTTACCAGGGCATTCTGTTCGACGATGAGAAAGGCGTGTACTTCGGGGCGTCGGAGTCGCGGGCCGACGGGCAGGCTGTGGGGTATTGATGCAATATTGACGGACCGTGGGATACCGATGTATGATAGACATTTCGCGGGGCACTGATGGAAAAGAGTGACATCGAAAATACATTTGGGCCGCTCTTTGAAACGAGTCTGCTGGGCATGAAGCTGATGCAGGAAAAGGCCGGAGTCCGAGACCGGGCAGGGATTTGGGTCCGGATTCATTTGGCAGGGTAGAGAGGCGCGTCCGGAAGCTTGCAGCAACGACATGTTGAGACCGTCCGGTGAATGAGTTCTGGTTTGTGCGGAATCTGAGGCCAACAGCCGGTCCATGAATGCCGAGATCAAGGCGCTCCTTGAGAAATACGCCGGCACATCCACCCGGGAAGAAGCCATCTCCATGATAGCCGAAGCCAGGGTTTCCTGGGAAGCCGAAAAAAACCTGCACCTGACCTTATGGACATTTTGAGGGAGGACAGGGACCGGTGAAGCACTGTATTCCGGATTATTTCTATCTGGAAATGAACAGCGTGCTGACAAAGCTGGCAAGGAAAGGGTTGCTTTCCACGGCACAGGTGTTTCAAATGAACCGGGCGCTTCGGGCTTTGCCCGTGCATGTGCTGGAAACGGCCAAATACCGGGATCTTGCGCTGGACTTGTCGATTGAAAAGAACACCGATTACTACGACTGCCTGTACGTGATCCCCGCACAGATCACACGAATTCTGATGATTACGGCGGGCATCCGGCTGCACCGGACGTTTGCAAGCACGGAATATGGCGAATATGTGCTGTGGCTCGGGGATTACCAGTGACTCTTTTGCTATTTTACAGGCAGGCCGAAACGCATGGCCAACCACCATAACATAACCGGCAAACTCAGCCCTTCTGATCATGAGTCCGCATGATTCCATGACCTGCGTCGTCCGGCAATGAGTTGTTCCCAAATTTGCATTTCGAAAAGTAGTTGAGCAATACAAAACAGCCCCTGGCTGAATGAATGGAAAACTTTCTTTAACAGCATGAAAAACATACTTCTATATTTGCCGCAGGGTTTCGAGGCCTACGAAGCCAGCGTCTTCACCGATGTGATGGGATGGAGTCGGGAGGTAGGCGCAGAGCCTGTCAGCGTGGTGACGACGGCGCTCCGGCCGGAGATCACCTGCACCTGGAACCTCATCGTGCGTCCGGAAGCGGCTTTTGAGAGCATCGATCCTGAAAAGTTCGACGCCCTGGCCATACCCGGCGGATTCGAATCGGCCGGTTTCTACGAAGATGCCTTCGACGAGCGATTCCTTGGACTCATTCGTACATTTGACCGGAGCGGGAAACCCATCGCCTCGGTCTGTGTCGGAGCCCTGCCCATTGGCAAATCCGGCGTCCTGAAAAACCGGAAAGCGACCACCTATGATCTGCCGGATGGATCACGCAGAACACAGCTCGCGCGATACGGAGCCGAAGTGCTGGATGAAAGGATTGTGGTGGATCAAAACATCATCACGTCAACCGGACCGGCCACCGCCCTCGAAGTGGCATTCCGTCTGCTCGAGATGCTGACCAGCAAGTCCAACAAGGAATCGGTCAGAGAGCAGATGAGACTACCGTGACCGTTTAGCGGCATCACATAAGTACGTTACATAAGGATGTTGCAACCTCCGGAATGACTTCATCTGATCTTCAGATTCGGGTATCATATTATCAGCTATAGGCATAGCTCCAGATCGTAAAAAAAATTGTTTTTTTACCCGGAAAAACACCATCTTGGTGTATACAACTACGAATCTACATCAACGTTATCATCAATACACACAGGTAGCAACCAGAAATATGAGGCACGTCGGTTTTGAACTGGAAGCGCTTTTCTTTTTCATAACGTTTTACTCATAATAACCACGCATATGGCAGCAAAGGGAGACATTATTATAGACATTGAGAAGTGCAAGGGATGCCAGGTGTGTCTGGATGCTTGTCCCAAAGACGTGCTCTCAGTAAGTCGAACGGTCAACGCAAAAGGGTATCAGTATATCGTGAAAGTCAACTCCGACTGCACTGGGTGCGCCAACTGCGCCATTGTGTGTCCGGATGCTGTGATTACCGTTTACCGGGAAAAGGAACCGGTCGGTTGAACCAGGAATAGGCTGAAAGAAAAACAGAGAGCTTATGGAAAAAGATATCAGACTAATGAAGGGCAATGAGGCCATGGCGGAGGCTGCCATCCTGGCCGGTGTGGATGCCTATTTCGGATACCCGATCACCCCGCAGTCGGAAATCATCGAATACCTGATGAGGGCCAATACCGCGGAACGTACCGGCATGCAGGTGCTTCAGGCCGAAAGCGAAATCGCTGCCATCAATATGGTCTACGGCGCGGCCGGATGCGGCAAAAGGGCGATGACCTCGTCGTCGAGCCCGGGCATCAGCCTCAAGATGGAGGGGGTCTCCTATCTGGCCGGTGCGGAACTGCCCTGCGTCATCGTGAATGTGGTGCGGGCCGGACCGGGTCTGGCGACCATCCAGCCGTCGCAATCCGATTATTTCCAGGCCGTCAAAGGGGGCGGACACGGTGACTACAAGCTCATCGTCCTGGCTCCGTCGACGGTACAGGAGAGTGTTGACTTCGTGCGGTTGGCGTTCGACCTGGCATTCAAATACCGGAATCCGGTGATGATCCTGTCGGACGGCATCATAGGGCAGATGATGGAGAAGGTGGAGCTGTTCAAACAGCAACCGCGTCTGAAAAAGGCGCCGGAATGGGCAACAACCGGCAAAAAGTCCGGGAAGCAAAGTACCGTGGTCACGTCGCTTCACCTGCAATCCGAAGAGATGGAACAGGTGAATCTGCGCCTCCAGGCCAAGTACCGCGAAGTCGAGAAAAAGGAGGTGCGCTATG
>SLLP01000194.1 GCA_007133995.1 Balneolales bacterium | reverse complement strand
TGGAACTAGTGATATCCAACGGTAGCACTGCAATTACACCCATCCATTTTGAACTGGTTTAAAAGCATGATGAAACCCTTTGCAGCTGCAGCTTTTTTCGCGGTTACGAGTATTTTGACTTTTTCATCGCAAGAAATCGTTTTTGGAAAATCTGAAACATCCGCAACAAGAGGGCAGTCTGCCACAGCAACCGTTGCGGGATCACATGCCGAAATGGCGGCCTTCCTGGACCGCCAAATGGAAATGCTTGTACAGGACCAGCGCATACCGAACGCTACCGTGGCGCTGGTTGCAACCGATGATATCCACCTGCTCAATGGATATGGATTCACTGATTTTGAAGCAGGAACCGAGGTTGATCCGCAGGTGCACCTGTTCAGAACCGGATCCGTTGCCAAAATATTTACCTGGACGGCCATCATGCAGCTTATCGAAGAGGGAAAACTGGAGCTGGACGATGCCATCAGTCCGTACCTCGATTCGGATATCTACTCCCCGGTCAAATATACAACAGATGACCCCGACCCCATCACGTTCAGGCATCTGCTGACACATACTGCCGGTTTTGAAGACGTCCTGGACGGACTCTTCAAGTTCACTCCCCAGCCCCCGCTTTCCGAATATGTCAGGAAGCACGCTCCGGCCCGTATTTTTCCACCCGGAGAGGTCATGGCCTACTCGAACTACGGAACCGCCCTCGCCGGATATATAGTGGAGCGCCTCAGCGGAATGAGTTTTGAAGACTATATGGAGACACACATTTTCTCTCCCTTGGGTATGAAGAACTGCAGTTTTCGGCAACCGCCTGCTTCTTTACAGGGGCAGCTGGTGAATCCCTACCGATGGATCGACGGAGCATTCAGGCAGGGTGAATTTGAACACATGCCCGGTCCGGCCGGCGGACTCAGCTGCACTGCAGGAGACATGGCCCTGTTTCTTCAAGCCAATCTCAATCAAGGCACCAACGAACATGGCACTTTTTTGCAACCGGAAACGCTTGCCCGCATGCATTCTCCCCTGTTCTCCTATCATCCGCTTCTTGGTGGCATGGCGCATGGATTCAAGGAATTCACGTCAAACGGCCAACAAATCATATTTCACGCTGGCAGCAGTTCCGTATTTGATGCCGGGTTCTACCTGCTGCCGGATGCGGGCCTCGGGATCTTCATCGTCTACAGCGGGGGCAATTATTCCGGTCATATCGCCATCCTTCATGCTTTACTTGATCATTTTTTCCCGGTGGATGAGGAAGCCGCAAGCATGCAGCTCATGGAATTGACCGATACCTTGTCACCCGTCCCTAATGCTCCTGAAATGAGGGATCTGGCTGGAGAATATTTCCAGAGCCGCACGATGGAAAGCGGATCCGACAAGGTTCTGAATCTAATTATGGGATCGGTAATCCTCACGTTCAGCGAGGATGGCCGGCTTCAGGCAAGCCTGTTGGGTGAAGAGCTGGCGTTCGAAGAGCTGGTACCCGGAATTTACAGGAATACCGCAAAATCAGTTGCGTATCCTTTTGGACCGTTTCAATATCTGATGGCGCACCATGCGCCAGATGGAAGAATTATGCTGGTTACGGACGGACCTTTAACCTATATCAAGGCTCCCTGGTACGGCGGCACGGTGATGGCGATGGCCGTGTTCCTGCCTGCGCTTCTGTTGGCTGTTCTCAGTTTGCTGGCACTGCTTGCGGCCCGCATAGTTGCCAAGTTTCGTAAAAGACCGGTACACTCAAAAAACAGTAAAATGGAAGGAAACGGATTTCTGGTGACGCATGCCGTACTTCTTCTTTTCATGGTCTTGCTTTTGATTTTGTTTGGGAGACCTCATCCGGTGCATTTGCTTCCGGAGTCGGCATTTACCGATTCTTCATGGTTCGACTCATTGATGAGTTTCCTGCCGGTTGTCATCTCGCTCCTGGGGATCTTCGTAGCCTCCGTTACATTCGTCTCCTGGGAGAAAAAAAACCGCTCCCTGACGAGCCGAACCTGGTACAGTATGTACAGCATTTGGTCACTCGGCCTGATCTGGTTTTTCTACTACTATAACATGCTGGGATTTTGAATTGCAGGAGGTTGTGGCAACAGACAGGCCAACTCGTCAGACAGGCCAACACGGTAAGTAGGCCACTGGGTATTGACAAGGCCTATGTTTTTTTGTAACAATGTGTTATATAGTGACTCTCATATGTGTACCATAAAACGGAGGGTCAGATGGACATATCACATCACATACTGGATAAAAAAGCTGCCGTACTCGAAGAAGTTAACAAGACAAGTGGAACATTCGCCTCAGGACTGCCTGATACGATTGTTATTCATTACACGGCCGGACCCAGTGCCGAATCAGCAATAAATACGCTAAAGGAGGATGGTGTTCCCGCATCGGCACATGTCGTTGTGGATTTAGACGGGACCCTGACCCAGCTGGTTCCGTTTAACAAGATCGCCTGGCACGCCGGGAAAAGCGCCTGGCATGAGCGGAAGGGACTGAACAAATACGCCATCGGCATTGAAATTGTAAATGCCGGCCGGCTGGAAAAGAACGGAAATGTCTGGCGATCCTGGTTCGGCAAAACCTATCCCGAAGAGGAGGTCCTCCGGGCGGTGCATCGCAACGAATCAGATCAAACATGGTGGCATTGTTTCACGGAAAAACAGGTGGAATCGGTGTTTGAACTCTGCAAAGCCATCATGAGAAAATATGATATCCAACATATTCTCGGTCATGAGGAGATTTCACCCGGCCGTAAAATCGATCCGGGTCCGGCTTTTCCGCTGGACAAGATCCGTGACCGGCTGCTCCACAATGACCGGAAAGAAGATTCCGACATCCCTGGAGAAAAAATCATCAACAAAGGCATAGTCAATGCCAGTTCATTGAACATCCGTTCCGGTCCGGGCGCAGCCTACGATACAATTGCAAGCCCGTTATCCCGGAATACCGAATTGGTCATTCTCGATGAGCAGAAGGACTGGTGCCAGGTTGAGGTGAAAATGACCGGATGGGTGTCAGGTAAATTTGTGAAGAAGGTTATAAGCTAAATCTCAATATCATGTGAGGCACCTCGTTTCTTCTGTCGCCTGTTCCATACGATCCAGGTGCGGAGACGAATGAAATGGCGCATGAGACCGTCATCCCCGAGGAAACCGAGATAGATCTGGGATCAGTTCTGTTCCGGTCCTGGAATCCCGACCAGCAGCTGTAACTTTACATCATACAGCTGCCGGCTGCGTTCTGCGACATTATATGGAACCTTATCCCAGTCGGATGCTCGGTCGTACAGATCTTCCCGGTGATCGGAAATCTACCTGGATGTGCCTTCCCGTTCGCGATCGAATATCCGGTGTGATGTCAGCATCGCCTTCATCACCAAACATGTATAGGAAGTCGTAAAACATGCCGGGCGTCATACCGGCCAACCACTTCCGGAGGCATTTCGGGGTCGGTTCGGTATCCCAAGACCTCTCCGGATCCAACCGGTCAAATCCTTGCCATTGAAAAGGGAGATAAAGTCATTATCTCCGTCAGATTTAGATTATGATTCGGATTCGGATCATGATTCGGCTTGCCGGCAACCTGATATGGTGAAAAGAAGCGCAACAAGCAGCTGGGTCGTTGTCAGTTGGAATCAGTCTGTCACATGTTTTGAGATCATGGGTATGAGATGAAGGGTTTGAGATCAGGCTCTGTAAATCACATGCTGTAAATCATGGATTCGAAACTTTTCTAAAGCAATGATTTCAAATTCGAGATATTTTAAACAATGACTTCAAATCTGAAGCATCGATCTCACAGGATTTTCATTTCCACCGGATCCCAGTGGATGATTTTCTGCGAGAAGTAACTGTCATTGGAGAGCAGTGCGGGGGCAGCGGCACGCAGTGCTACCGTCCCGTTCTGATAGACCGGATCACCGCGGCGGATCGAACCAAAGAAATTCTCGAAGTGGTGCCTGCGGGAGTCATATCCCTCCGGAGACCGGTATATGAAATCCGAAGGAGGAATCACGCTTGGTGGCGGGGGAGGATAGTTTTCACGATGGTACTCCATGAATGCTTCCCTGGTCTGACCGCTGAAATCGTCAACGGTCACCGGCGGACGTTTGTCCATGGTTGCCTTGCGAAGGGTTACATTGGTCCAGTCCACCACGATTTCACCCTCGCTGCCAACGAATCGGATGGTAACACCACCGCCCGAACCATCAATAAAATTCACCCGAAGGGCCAGATTAAACGCCGGATGAGATGCGGATTCCGGATAATCGAGCATACCCAGCATCACATCGGGAACGTCCCTTCCATCATCCCAATACCGCAAGCCGCCGGTGGAGAAAATGGTTGAGGGGCCGTATGAGTCGGTTACCAGATGCACCGCGGAGAGCAGGTGCACAAAAAGATCGCCCGAGGAGCCGGTTCCGAAATCCCGGTAGTTTCGCCAACGGAAAAACTGTTTGGGATCGAATTCGCGATAAGGCAAATCACGGAGGTAGGTGTCCCAGTTAACCTCACTGGCCGTAACGCCCGGCGGAATCGAATACTGCCAGGCTCCCTCGGTCGAATAACGATCAAAATTCCCTTCAACGAGGATCAGTTTGCCGATTTCTCCGGCCCGAACCATCTCCTGCGCCTTGAGATAGAGGATGTCGCTGGTAAGCTGGCTGCCGACCTGCAGCACATTTCCGGTCTTTTTTTCGGCATCGATGACCGCATAAGCCTGATTTACATGCTGGACCATCGGTTTTTCCAGAAAAACAGCCTTTCCTGCGTTCAGAGCGTCTATGGCCTGAATATCGTGCCAGTGATCGGTGGTGGATATGATTACGGCATCCACATCCGGACGCGCGAGGATTTCACGGTAATCGCTTGTTGTGAAAATCTCATCGCCCCAGAGTTCCCTGCAACGCTCGAGGCGACTGTGATACAAGTCGCAGGCGGCTACCATTTTGATACCCGGAAGTTCTGTGGCGGTCGATCCATTCACCTGCCCTATCCATCCCGCTCCGATCAGAGCGATTTGTATCTGGTCATTTGGGGTGAATGTTCCGCTTTCTTTTTTATAGGCCAGTGTTTCTGCGGCACTTTTTGCCCGCGTATTGATATAGGGGAATCCTGCCAGTGCGGTAGTGGCCAGGCTCATTTTGGTCAAAAAAGACTTGCGATTCATAGCGATACCATCAGATTACAGAGTTGGATTTATAGAGTTGGGCTTATCAATGATGTTTTCAAGTTGATGCGGATGCTGTCCATATCAGTGGTTCATCGCCGGGGTCACGATCAGTTTTTTGAACTCCACCGGACCATGGTCTCCCTGAATCATGACCGGTCCCGGCAGGCCTTCGTTGCTGTCCAGCGCTCCACCCGTTGTTCCGGGTATTGGACGGTTGATGATGATAGCAACGCCGTTAAGCACAACGGTGACATACCGTCCGACAAGAGTTACATCCATCGTCTGCCACTCGCCGGCCTTCCTGGCGGCGTTAACTGACGGCTCGATAAAGCCATATATCCCGCCCAGTATCAAGTTGCTCGGTGGCTCACCGTAGTTATCCATGATCTGAACCTCATAACGACCGCGCAAATAGATACCGCTGTTGCTACCTTCAGGGTAGCGGAAAGTGGCATGGATTTTGAAATCGTCAAAGGTCTCCTTGGAGATCAGGTTACCACCGACATCCTCATTGACCAGGATTCCATCCACCATTCTGAACCGGTTGTTTTCGGGAATAATCCAGCGGGACATGTCATCATCAAGCAGGCTGTGGGGGGCTCCCCAGATCGGCGGTGTTTCCCGTACCAGATCCGGTGCGCGTACCCCGGTCCAGCTGAGACGCTCTTCACCGATGTCAATCATTCCTTCAAGCATATCCCCATCCAGCTGGAATGCAAACATTAAATCACTGCCGGGATCTTTCCATTGGGGCGGGATCGCGAAGGAATAGGTCCCGGTTTCCGCATCGTATGCAATATGCGAAACCGGACGTGCGCTGCCCTCGTAACCGACAAAGGATCCCGTTAGCGTTTGAAAGCCGGACCCCGTGATTTCAAGCCAACCAGGGTAGCTTCCGTCATCCATTTCAATCGTCAGGTTCCATCTGCCGACGGCTTCTGCGCCGGGCATGGATGATTGTGCCATCAGGGTGCCGGAAAAGAGCAGAATCAGAATCAGTGAGACGGGCAGGTTCTTCATGATCATCGGTCTTGCGTTTTGAGAGGTGGACTGTACAATATTTTTATAGTCATGGTATTTTAAATGCATCGAAAGAGGTTATATCTGGTTTAAATGATTATCTGCGGTGTTAACGAATATTTCATTATGAACACCTGATTGGTCAGAATACTGCAATTCGGGAATTTAGACAAGACCGAAGGTTTGGGAAACCTGTTTAAATTACAGCAGAGCTATATGAATTCCAATCTTCTTGTGGGAATGAGCAGTTTTCCATTTAATGACAGAAACGTGCCTGCCAGAACGATTTCACCGTTTTCGTTGTAAATATTAAAAATACAGCATGTTTTGTTGAAGATCATCCAATGCTAGCATAAGTTTGGTAAACAATTCAACCACAACTAATAAATCGAGTCATGAATGATCTGAAACTGAAAAGTAACTGGAACACACTGAAAGGCAAGCTGAAGCAGAAGTACGGCGACCTAACAGAGGACGACCTGGCTTATGTCGAGGGAAAGGAGGATGAGTTCCTTGGCAATCTTCAGGAGAAGCTCGGTAAAACCAAAGAGGAGATTGCTGGAGAATTGAGAAAATGGATGGATGAGTGATAAAAGATCTCTGCTATAGATATGCTCCAAGTTGAGCCGGAATGACCGGTTGTCAAAATTGGTGGATCCGACCGTAACGAAGTAATCATCCACAATCATCAATTTGGCGTGATACATGGCCGGCTGGTATTCGCACATTTCAATTCCGGCCTCAAGCAGATCACCCCAGAGCGTGTGTGACGCACGCCTTACATTGTTTTGATAAATTTTTCGCCTGGTGTAAGAATGCTAACGGTCACATTTCGTTCTGCGGTATCAATAAGTGCGGCGATAAACTCATTGTCAGGAAAGCAGTAAGCTGAACCGATCCGGATGGTTTTACGCAGAGTCGTCATCCATAGCCCGGCTGCCAGCAGTCCGAGTCCGATCACCGGAAAAAGAAGCATGAAAAACATGGCAGGATCATATTCTATGCTGTTCAGGAGTCGCAAGAGTATTAGACCCGGAACGCCACCCCATACTAGTGAAAAGAGAGCTATAAAGATGCCGATACCCTTCCAGCTGCTGTCATGGTGTGTGGCCGGAAGATTGGCCGGGGTCTGAGAGCAGGGAAAATATACAGAATGCACTCATGGGAACCTGGGAGAGCCTCCCGTCTCCCGGCGGTAACAAAACACCGGCACCAGGGTCAGGCCGGTCGACCTAAACACCCGGGCAACCGCAGTTGGTTGTTGATGAGGCTGCGCCAAGAAACGCTGACAACCCCGCATGGGTATCCAGGCCGAGGGAAACCGAAGGCGAGGAGAAGGCCGTCAGCAGTCTGGCTATTCTTGCCATTATTGTGGTTCATGGAACAGGGTGTGAATCCGCGGTTGATTCCTGATCTACAGATGATATCCGTGTCAAGCAGGAGTGATCGATACCATGTAAAGATGGTGAGATGAGACTGGGAGGTGTCTGGATCGCCTGAGAAGGCCAGGATTGGCATGATTTGAACCGTATTCAGTCCCGTGCGTATAATTAATCGAAGGCAATTTCAACCCACGGCAGTAAAAAGTCACTGCCGATGAATCATCTATACACTAAATCACATATACGATCATGAGAAATTTAAAACTAACCCAAAGTCTGTTCACTACCATATTATTTTTGATGTCAGCAGTTGTTTTTGGACAGGCAGAAGCAAAGAACGTCAAACATGTTTCCAACACCCAAATGGAATTGTTTCAGGTAAGGGACGGCTCCTCGCAGAGTGGCCAACAAAGAGGAATATTTCAGCCCCGGGAATCCCGGCTTGTTCTGCAACTTGATGATCTTACAGAAGCACAGCTGGAACAGGTAAATGAGTTAAATGATAAACATCGCGGGCAGGTACTCGAGCTTCGTACAAAATTGCGGGATGGTGAAATGAGTAGAGAGGAATTTCTGACAAAACGCAGAGCACACTTTGACCAGCATCAGGAAGAGCTGAAATCCGTGCTGACAAATGCCCAGTGGGAGCAGCTTAAAAAACTCCGTGCAGAACGTCGCCGTTCACCTGATGAAGATTAATGCAACGTTGTAATTATACCATGTTATAACTCGCTGTAAATTGTTTCTTCACTGTAATTATTTAATGCATGCCACCGCAGCATTTTGTCAGGCAAGTCGAAAAGGGATGGGATCAACCGGTATTATTTAAGTTTAAATATCGGACTATTGGTTACATTACAAGTAAGGGGATATGCATTTTCATAAAATCATTCAAAAGGTCGATCATTATGCAAATAAAAAAAAGCCTTGCCATAAGTGAAACCGGATTTGTATTCGATCCCAGTACCGGTGACTCCTATACGCTGAATCCGATTGGACTTGAAATCATTAAATTGCTACAGGAGGGCAAGAGCCGGGATGCAATCACGAAAGTGATGACACAAATGTACGATGTGGATTCCCATACTTTTGAACGGTACTACTATGACTTTCTGGGAATGTTGAAACAGATGCAGCTGGTAAAAACCGATGAGTAAAGTTAAGGTTACGGTTGCCACATCCGGTCTGAACAATGTGGATAGTCCTGGTCCGGGTATCTCCGTGATCAGAGGAATTCGTGATTCCATGGATATCATGCCACGCATTGTAGGTTTGGCTTATGAAAACCTGGAACCGGGGCCATACATGCATGAGCATGTGGACAAAACCTACAAGGTGCCCTACCCGTCAGAAGGAGTTGAGTTTCTGTTGGATCGGATCAGCTATATTCACGGCAAGGAGCATATCGATGTTCTGATTCCTAATTTCGATTCTGAAATTTTTGTATTTGTAAAGCTGGCCGGCAAACTGAAAGAAATGGGCATCAATACCTTTCTCCCCACACTTTCCCAGTTTGAGGAGCGGCATAAAAGCAACCTGCCGCAGTTTGGGGAAAAATATGATATTCAGGTGCCGGACAGCCGTCCAGTTACATCACTGAGTGATCTCGACGAGCTCAGAGAAAAAAGTGGAATCACCTTTCCATACCTTGTCAAGGGCAAATTTTATGATGCCCATGTAGCATATAATTCCGAACAGGCGAAAATCTATTTCAATTCTGTTAGTGCAAAATGGGGTTTGCCCGTTATTATCCAGGAGTTTATTAAGGGAACGGAAGTGAATGTAGCTTCCTTGGGCGACGGTAAGGGAAATACAATCGGAGCAGTGCCGATGCGCAAGCAGTATATCACTGACAATGGCAAAGCGTGGGGCGGCATAACGCTCGATGATCCGTCCATGCTGGAATTTACGCATCATGTGATGAAGGCGACCCGATGGCGCGGAGGTATGGAACTTGAGTTGATACGTACTTCTGACAACGAACTCTATCTGATTGAAATCAATCCTCGATTGCCGGCATGGGTGTATCTGGCTGTTGCAGCCGGGCAAAATCTGCCCGAAGCACTTGTTAAAATGGCGATGGGAAAGGACGTTCCGGTATTTGAAGATTATGACATCGGGAAAATGTTTATACGTTATTCATATGACATGATTTGCGAGTTGTCTGAATTTCAGAAGCTATCAACTACTGGTGAGTTATAAGAAAAAAGATTGAATATATTGCAGTATCAAGCAGTATCAAGCAGTATCAAGCAGTATCAAGCAGTATCAAGCAGTATCAAGCAGTATCAAGCAGTATCAAGCAG
>SLLP01000160.1 GCA_007133995.1 Balneolales bacterium | reverse complement strand
TTGCCATGTCAGAATTTTCATTTCGAAAAAACACTGTTATTTTTATCGCCGGTCTTTTGATCGCATTTTCAGTGTTCTTTTATCTCTCCTGCTCGCGTGATGCACAGGATGTGACCCCGGGGAGCATGGCAGAAATCGGTGATTACAACGTGAGCGAAGAGGAGTTTGTGGGAGCATTTCGCAACATTTTCGAGCGATCGGGACACGCCTTGCAGGTAACTCCCTCTCTGCTCAGAGAGATCCTGGATCAGCGTGTGCATTTTTACGGGGCCGTGCAGTACGGTGTTGACATGGGCTGGGACCGGGACCAGGAGGGGTTCTATCAGAAAAACCTGATCTACCGCCAGGTTATGATGGATGAGTTCAAGCGGTCCCACATCGAACGTCAGATATCCGTCAGCGAAGAGGATCTGGAGGAGCTGTTTTTTCGTTATAATACCCATCTGCGCGCCTCGCATCTGTATGCACCCGACAGGGAAACCGCCGATTCACTGCATCAGCTCGTTACCAGTGGAGCTTCGTTTGAAGCACTTGCCTCGGAGGTTTTTGAATCGCAGTCACTTCGGGAATCCGGTGGAGATCTGGGGTATTTCACTGTGGATGATATGGATGTAGGTTTCGAGTTGGCTGCCTATGCACTACCGGTAGGCGGCGTATCCGAGCCGGTGCGCACCACCCGCGGTTTCAGCATCATCAAGGTCACCGACCGCATCACCACACCGCTTGTTACGGAATATCAGTACGCACAGAGCAAGCAGCGCATCCGGGAGCTGGCCATCCGCCAGCAGACCGAACTGGAACGACGCGCGCATATGGATGATGTGATCAATGGATTCCGTTTTGACGAGGAGCTGGTCCGCAAGCTTTGGGAAAAATTGGACGGTTATCTGCATCGGGATCTGGTGGCCGATATGGAGCTGGATGATTTCCGATATCAGGTGCCGGCTGACTGGAACGACCGCGTGATCGGGTCCAACAACGGTCATGAACTCACCGTGGGCATGTTCCTGCAGGAAACCTACTATACTCCGCTGCAAAACCGGGAGAACATCGGTTCAATACGGAACTTTCGCAATCTGCTGGAAGGGGTGGCCTACCGGACTTACGCCATTCGAACCTATGAGCAAAGCCGGCACTACGACGAGACCGGGGTGGCGCAATCGGTAGAGAACACCTTCCAGAATTATCTAAACCGACGCCTGTACCAAACGCTCGAAGAGCAGGTCGATATCGCCGAACAGGATATACGCCGGGAATTTCAAACCGGCCGCAGCCACTATATCCATCCGCGCGAGGTCAACCTGGCCGAGCTGGCTGTAAAGGACATGGATACGGCCGAGGAAGCCTACAACGCCATCCTGCAGGGCATGGATTTCCAGGATGCCCTGCTGCAGTACGGATTTGACGAAGAGGCCAAGCTGGCCGGCGGCGAGATTGGTTACACCCCGGTGACTCATTTCGGTACGATATCACCGGCTCTGTCGGACATTCAGCCCGGTGACCTTGCCGGTCCGTTTGAAATGCGAAGTGATGTGATTTTCCTCTTTAAATGCCTGGGTGTGCGTGAACCACAACCCATGACATTTGAGGAAGCTAAACCGGTGATCATCGATCACCTGACCGAACAGCACGTTATGAACGAGCGACGCAGGATTTTACAGGAAACCCTGGACCGGCACGATGCGCAGGTCCATTACGATCGTATCGCCGACGTGCAACTTAAACTGTAACAGAAAAATCAAATTCGATCAAATATCCGCGGCCGGAAGACAGAACGTAAGCGAGGCAGAATCGCAATTGCAGAACAAAGGTCTGAAGCCATGGACATTTCGAGTGATTTGAGAAGCGAATATTGAAATAACAAACAGAACATGTACTGATGAAACACGCATACGCAGTTCTCCTCCTTTTTAAAATACTCCTGTTCAGCACCACACCGCTTCTTGCCCAGTCGGGTTTCATCTCCGGACAGGTTACCGATGCTGAAGACGGCGACCCGCTCATCGGGGCTAATGTGGTAATCGATGGGACCACACTTGGCTCTTCCACCGATGTTGACGGAAACTACAGGATTCTGAATGTACGACCGGGAACCTATACCATTGTAGTGCGATATGTCGGGTACCAGACCAAATTCATCGAAAACGTCCTGGTCCAGAGCGACTCGCGGACCAACCTCGATATCGAATTGCAGGAACAGGTGTTCGAAGGGCAGGAAGTGGTGGTTCAGGCTACGCGCGATATTGTGACACGTGATCGTACCAGTTCCGAATCGCGTGTCACTCGCCAGCAGCTGGAGACGATGCCGGTCCAGGAAGTCGGCGACGTGCTCAGTCTGCAGGCCGGGGTCACCCAAAGCAGCACCGGACAGATCCACATTCGCGGAGGCCGTGCGACCGAAGTGGCCTATATCGTGGATGGCATTCGTGTGACCGATGATTTCGACCGTTCATTGGGTGTGCGCCTTGAGAATCAGAATATCGAGGAGTTGCAGGTGGTGTCCGGTGCATACAATGCCGAATACGGACAGGCAATGTCGGGTATCATCAATGTTTCCACCCGCGCCGGTACCAATAATTTCCAGGGGTCCTTTCGAAACTGGGCCGGTGACTATTTCTCATCAGACCGCGCGCTGTATGACGGCGTGTCTCATCGCGCAACGGATTTGCGTCCCTCCAACCAGTACAATTTCGAGGGTACGTTAGCCGGACCGATTGTCCGGGATCGGCTTACCTTCTTTGTGAGCGGTCGTTATTTCAGTACCGACGGATGGTTTAACGGAAGGAATGCATACTCGGCGCAAGGGCCCATTTTAGCTGAACCGGACGATTTTCAACGCCCGGAATATCCACGCGTGCCAGTTGACAATCCGGTCAACCGTTTCGGTGACCGCATTGACGGAGATCTGCCATGGTATACCATTGTAGGTCAGGATGATAACTACATTTATTATCTCGATTCCGGTGAGCGGGACAGCTCACTGGTGCCGCTTCAGCAGTTTTCTTCCTTTACCGGTCAGTATAATCTGCAATGGAATGTTTTCAGTGGGTTCCGGGTCAACCTGATCGGAAATTACTCGGTTGAAGGGGGGGATGCTGGCGCCGGTCATCAGAACCGCCTGGTTCCCGGTGGTATTTCCACTTTTGACCGTACCCGGTTCTATAACAATTTGAGGATCACGGTGACGCCAAGTGCTAACACCTTTTTCAACATTAACGCTGCCATGCGTTATAATAATTTCGGACAACAGCTCTTTGATGACCTGAACGACCCCCGGTATTTTAATTTTGATCGTATAGGAGATCGGTATTTCGACATCGACGGCAACGATGTTGATCTTTCAAGACTTACCGCAGGCCCGGGCCGGTTCAGCAGAATTGGGACCAATAACTATGTTGAAGACAGAACGACACAAACCTTCATCCTGAAAGGGGATATCACCAGCCAGCTCAACGATATCCACCAGATTAAGGCAGGCATTGAGTTCCAGCAAGACTTTATTGACCGGGATGCCTTCAGCTTGCAGCCGGCCGGAGAGGGTGATCTGACGATCACACCGCTGCCCGATACGGATGGCTTGGGAGTACCGATCCGGGATGGGCGTCAGAGAGAATATTATACGCGCAAACCCTGGCTGCTCAGTGCCTTTGTTCAGGATCGAATCGAGTACGAAAGTCTGATCATAAACGCCGGCCTTCGGTTTGAGTATTTCCAGCCCAATGGGCGGGTTCCGGCCGATACGCGCGATCCGGATCTGTTCGAGTTACCGGGTGATCGCCATGAAGATTTCTGGAAATCCGCCTCCCCGAAATTTCAGTTGAGCCCGCGACTTGGAGTGGCTTATCCGATCAGTGAGACCGGAGTAATCCACTTTTCCTATGGATACTTTCTGCAAATCCCCGAATATGAGCGTCTTTACAATGCCGATCGTATCGTGATGCCACAAACCTCAGGCATTTTTGGAGTCTTTGGCAATCCGGATTTGAAGCCACAGCGGACTATTCAGTATGAGCTGGGGCTACAGCAGCAACTTATAGAGGGGACGGTGCTGGAGGTGAGCGGGTTTTACCGCGACATCCGGGACTGGATATCCTCGGGGCCCGTAAACCCAACCGACAGTCCGGCCATCCGCTACGGCACCTGGATTAACCGCGATTATGCCAATGTGAAGGGTGTGACGGCCACATTGAACCAGCAACTGGGCCAGCGGATCAATATGGTTTTCGATTACAGTCTGATGGTGGCCGATGGAACCAACTCCGATCCGCAAGCAGAATTCAATGCTGCCGTGGCGAGGGACGATACAACCGGAACTCCGCTCACAAGAATGTTGCAACCGCTGGACTGGGACCGCAGGCATCAGCTAAACGGTACAATATTTCTTGCCGGAAGCAACTGGGGCGCCAGTCTGATCGGTCGATTCCAGACCGGTGAGCCCTATACGGCTGACGGAACGTTCCGCACCCGAACGGGCATCACTTCGCTGCAGTACTTCGAAGAAAACAGCTTACGCAAGCCGTCGAATTTGACCTTTGACATCAATCTGTACCGCGGTCTGCATCTGGGTGGGGCCTCGATCCGAGCTACACTCAATATCTATAACCTGCTGGATGCCCGGAATGTAAATTTCGTATTTCCCGATTCCGGTGTTGCCGATGCACCGCTGCCGAGAAACCAACCGGCTCAGGTGGATCCGGGTTTTTATGACAATCCATTTTTGTATACCGAACCGCGCCGTGTGCAGTTTGGTGTAGAAGTGTCCTTTTAATCACTGTATCTCACGTTAATCATGAAACATTTACAATTGTCAAAAAAACTGCTCAAAAACATACTGATCATGCTGGGCCTGAGCCTGATCAGTTGTACGGTGGCTGTCGCCCAGAACGGCGGTGATGTGGACCATGTACCCAGTGATGAAAGAGGCTCATTCGAGGCTCGCCGAAAGATGATCCTGGATGGAAACAACCTTCGGGCGACCTACCATAATTTCGGGTGGGGCGGCCGTTTGGATGAGGATGCGGTCGATGAAGTGACCTACGAATTTCCACGGAATACGAACCGGGTCTATATTGCCCTGGTCGCCTTTTTTGTCGGTGCCGAGGTGAACAACCAGGCCGAAACGGGACCAGAGCGATTTCCGATCGTACTAAGTCCCAATGGCAGGACAGCGCCGGACGGCACAAGCTGGGACATCAATCCCGTTTCCGGGTACTACAATCCGGATATACCGGAGCAGTACGCTCGCAGCGATCGCCCCGAGACCTGGCCGGATTTCTGGCCGGACAAGATGGGTGATGAAACCGACCCGGGCTGGAGCGGATCCTGGAATGGTTTTTTTGGCAAGAATCAATTCAGTGCGGATCAGGAGTTTTTCTACCGGGCCAGCAGCAATCTGTATACGCGTTACTCTCAACCATTTGACGAAAGCCAGCTGTTCCGTCCCGATCAGACCGACTTAAGTCGCGGTGGCCTTGGCCTGATCATCGATGCCCGCATTATGGCATGGTCGCAGACGCTGATCCAGGACGTGCATTTCAATATTTTTGAAATCCGGAACGATGGGTCGTTCGACTACGACAAAATGGCTTTCACACTGTGGATTGCCGATCTGGTGGGCGGTGGTGGCAATGACCTGCCGGAGTTTGACGAACGATCGGCCATTTCCTATCTGACCCATCTGCCACCCAGAACGGGCCGAGCTCATTTCGGTGATACACGTGTGGGCATGGCCGGTATACAGTTCCTGGAGACACCGGGCAATTCCATCGACGGAATCGACAACGATGGAGACAGCGATACTTACATGCCGGGAAGCGGCTGGTACAATCCGGAAAACCCCGATCTTCTTGCGCCTCTGGTCGAAGCCAATGGTGGCTTCTTTCAAAATGTCAATGTATTGCTTATGGAAGTCGTCCCGGAGTTCCAGGAAAATGACTTCAGTACGCGAACCATCTGCCCCGGCGACCGTATCGTCCTTATTGATGATAATCACAGCCGTATTCTCTTGGAATATCCGAAAGGGGGCGGCACCTTTGTAAGTCAGGGTCGAGAATTTACACTTGATGGAACTTGCTATAACCTGACCGAAGATGTCGATCTGGGCGATAATGACCTTTTCCCCAACGCCATGAACAGTGACTTGTTTGACAATACGCTTAATGGCCTTATCGACGAGACGGAAGAACTTCATCTGACCAAACAGTTCTTTGACCGAGCCACCCGGACTTTCATTACCCGGCCGGTGCGCTATATCAACTACATGTGGGACCAGTACGAAACCGGGGATACCTTGCAGCGTGGACTGATAGTGCCCAACCAAAAAATTCGCGAGCGAATGGCCGAAGATGAAAATTTCCGGAATATGATTCTCGATTACCAGCAGACCCTGAATAACGTGTTTGTTGAAGGAGGGTACCGTTTGCCCGGATCATTCGACAATTACTTCCGCAACCATCACACTTCGGCACCGATGATCGATGAGTCCCGTGAGGACTATTTCGACAATAATATGGCCTGGGATCCCGGTATCGATGATGTGGGGCTGGATGGAGTACCCTTCAGCGGTGCAAGGGGAGAGGGTGACGGATTTCCTACTTCGGGTGCCGGAACGCCATTCCCCGGTGAACCCAATATCGACAAGACAAGCGTGGCCGAATCCGATATGATTGGCATCTCTTCGGTGACCTTCCCATTGGCAGCAGTGGCACTGGGCTCCGGCACTTCCTTTGCTCGGGATGGTTTATTTTGGAGAAATCGCATGTTGCCTGGCAACCTGGGTGAGGAAGCCCAGCCCGGCGATGACACCGATATCCTTGTGACCTCATCACTCTTTCCGCTTCAGCGCGGTCAGACCGAACGGTTCTCGGTTGCCATCACTGTGGCACAGACCAACAGTGCCAACTACGCAAATGACCGTGACCGTGTAAACCAGAATCTCGATGAGGCATTCAATGCCTATGAGGCGGATTACCAGTTTGCCGTTGCTCCTCCGGCACCCAATCTGACGGCTGTGGCTGGAGACGGCAAGGTGACACTCTACTGGGACGATATCGCCGAAGATCATTTTGATCGCTTCTTGTCCCGAATACCCGGCAACACGGATGCCGATGCGCGCAATTTCCAGGGATACAAAGTCTACCGATCGACAGACTCCGGATTCCAGGATATCCTCACAATTACAGATGCCCGGGGTAACAAGGTCTTTCGGGAACCGTTGGCAGTATTCGATCTGATCAACGAGTGGTCGGGCTTGCATCCGATCGACATCAACGGAGTCAAATTCAATCTGGGCTCCAACAGCGGGATCCAGCGCAAGTTTGTAGACGAAGATGTGGTCAACGGCCGACGATACTATTATGCCGTCACCTCATATTCATTCGGTAATGTTCGGAATGAGATTGCACCGTCCGAATCACCGATCTTCATCAGTGTGAATCCGGACGGCAGCGTGGATACAGGTCCCAATGTGGAAGTGGTGACTCCTGCAGCATCCAGGGCGGGATACATCGACCCTGAAAATCCGGAAGCTACCCCGGTGCGCGGGACAACCAGTGGTCGTGTGTTTGTCGATGTAATCGATCCTGAAGAAGTACGCGTGGATAATCTTTACCGGGTAGTTTTCCGTGATACGCTGATCCCGTCAGGAAGGGACGACACTCCGGATACGCTTCGTACCAAGGATTTCTCCCTGTTGAATATCACAAGCGGTGATACGCTGATTGAGAACTCCCCCAACTTCAACATGGAGGACAACCCGGTGAAGGAAGGCTTCCGGCTTACATTGAACAACAGTGAACTGGAGCTGTCAGTGAACATGGACCGATCCGGGTGGACTCCCAACGAAGAGTATGAAAAAGATATACATTCCTTTGCATTTTTTCTTGAAGGAACACCCAGGGCATCCGATTACCTGGTTGTTTTTGATGATCTTGGCGTTGCCCGTTCCATTGATACTACCTACGCAGGCGTTCAGCTGGATGCGATGGACGTAAATTTCCGGATTTTCAATACTTCTATCCTGGACGATGATGGCAATCCGGTGGAAGTCGATTTTGCCATGAACAACCTGCATAACAATCCCGAGGCAACAGACAACGACCCGAATGTCACGCAGCCCGGGGAGTTCAGTGCCGGTCTGGTGCGCCAGGGACCGTTTGTGAATATGCGCCGGGATCAGATTTTTATTTACGAGCCGGTGGGGGGCAATCCCCGAACCTTGACCTGGACAATCTTCATGAATCCAGCAGCCGAAGGGCAGGGGCTGAACCGGACTGTGATGAGCCGGAACCCACAACCGGGCGATACTTTGCAGGTTTTCACTCGCAAACCGTTCACTTCACTGGACGTATTTGAATTCCGCATGTCGGATGTTCAGAAAGGGCTTGTAGACACGGAAAAAGCCCGTGATGAGCTCGAGAGGATCCGGGTGGTTCCGAATCCCTATGTGGCGACCAATCCGTTTGAACCGGCACCTACCATGGCGCGGCCTGACCAGGTTCGCGAGCTGCACTTCACCCGACTCCCTGTACCAAGCACGATCCGGATCTTCACGGTAGACGGACAGCTTGTTCAGACCATAAATGCGTCAGAGGCCAATACCTTCAATGGTACCTACAAATGGGATATGCTCACAAAGGACAATCTGGAACTGGCCTACGGTGTGTACATTTACCATGTTGAAGCTCCTGATGTCGGTGAGCATGTCAGCAGATTTGCGGTGATCAAGTAATCCATAATCCGAATTATCATGCAACTACGAATTTTTATCACGTTTCTGCTGGTCTGTGCCGTCGCAATTGCCGATACTGCAGCCCAGAGCGTAAGTAAAACCGGTACCACAGCCGGAGCTTTTCTCAGCATTCCGGTGGGCGCACGCTCAGCAGCACTGGGCGGTGCCGTCGCGGCCTCGGTAAACGACCCGTCAGCCATGCGCTGGAATCCCGGTGCCCTTACCAGCATGCAGCAGCCTACGGTTATGCTTGACCATGCCGATTGGTTACATGTATTACGCCATTCCTACCTGGGTATCGTATTGCCGGTAAACGGCAATTCTGCCCTCGGATTGAATATTACCGCACTGACCATGGACGACATGGAGGAGACCACCTTTGATGAGCAAGATGGTACCGGCCGTATGTTTGGTGCCCACAGTTACGCTGCGGGTATCAGCTATGCCATTCGGCTTCTTCCCAATTTTTCTCTGGGGGCAAATGTGAAGTTTATCAATGAGACCATTTGGAACACATCGGCCCAGGGTGTTGCCTTTGACATCGGGACCACCTATGTCACTCCCTTCGACGGAATCGTCTTCGGGGTCGGTGTCACCAATTTTGGCCAGAAATTCCGTATGGATGGAGATGACCTGCTGGTCACCGTCGATGTGGACGGAACTTCTCAGGGTAATCACAGCCAGATTCCCGCCAATCTGGATACCGACCGGTTTGATCTGCCCCTGGCACTGCGGGCCGGACTTATGTGGCATGCTTATAACACCGAGCCTTTGCGGTTGACAGTCATGGCGGATGGCCACAGCCCCAGCAACAACTACCAGAGCGTCAGTTTCGGCGCCGAAGTGGCATTCCTTGATGAACTGATTCTTCTCAGGGGCGGAATCCCGGAAATCGGACTACCCGAAGAAGACAGGATGTTCGAATTTGCACTTGGTGCAGGACTCGGTTACTCATTCGGGAACAACCTGGGTCTGAAATTTGACTATGCCTATCAGCAGCACAAATTCCTTGGAGGAACAAACAGGATATCGGTTTCCGTTGCGTTTTGAACCTCAGAACACTGCCAATGGAAACAAGTGTAAACAGCATTGTATGAAAAACGGATAAACCGTTCAATTAAAAACAACAAAAAGAGGTAGATATGAATACGCTAGGTTACAGAAGCTCCCGATGGCTATTGTCG
>SLLP01000224.1 GCA_007133995.1 Balneolales bacterium | reverse complement strand
TATATTCCGGAAAAGCGATAGTTCAATCTTTTTCGGATCCACCATTACAAACTTGAGGTCGTCCGGATGGCATTTGTAAAGCAGACAGGTGATGATGGTATTGATGCCAACGGTTTTACCGGAACCGGTTGCCCCGGCCATAAGCAGGTGTGGCAAACGTGCCAGATCAACCATGAACACCTCGTTTTCTATCGTCCGGCCAAACGCTACCGGCAGCGACATCCTGGTCTCTGCGAATTTTCTGGTGTTGATGAGTGAGCGGATGTAGACAATCTCCCGGTTCTGATTCGGCACCTCAATACCAACCGCCGACTTGCCGGGAATGGGGGCAATGATCCGCAAGCCCTTGGTTGCCATCGCCATCTTCAGATCGTTGGCATAGCTTTCAATCTTGCTGATCTTGACATCCGGCGCCGGCTGAAGCTCGTAGAGCGTGACGGTCGGACCCACAATCGCTTCGATCGCAGTAATATCAATGCCGTGGCGATTCAGCTTGTCAAGGATGATCATCTTGTTGCGGTTGATCTCCTCATAGTTTACCTCACTGCCTTCATTGGGTGCCTTGTCAAGCAGATCCAGTGTCGGGAACTTGTACTTTATCAGCGGCTTCTCCACCTGTTTTTTACGTTCACTTTCTAGCTTTCTCCTGCCGGCTTCCTCGTCCGGCGCACCGCGATAAACCGTTATGTCGAGATCCTTATCCTCCGTCATGGCCTTTCGGGCGTCGCGGCCCGGTTCAGTCGGTTCATCCCGTTCATCCAATCCATCCCGCTCCGCGGCCGGATCCCCTGCCTGATCCCTCTTATCCAGAACAGCCCTGGGCGGCTTACCCTCCACGGAATTCTGCTGCTCATGCCGTCGGCGCTCTTCCTCCTTTTCACGCGATGAGATAACCAGCCGCTCCCACCGTTTTTTCTTGTCTTCCTCTTCAGCTTCAAAGGCCGTTCCGGCACCCTTCCTGCCTCCGGCCCGGTCACCCTCCCAAAGATCAGCTTCACCGTATTCGCCAGCCTCCGCCGATTTGTGAGCACCGTTTCGGCTGCCTGAATCCGCCTCTTTTTCCTTCGTTCTTCGATCCCGGTTCCGAACCATGCCAATAAGCCCCGACCACATCGTTTTCACATTTTCAATGGCAGACTGCACGTCTCTGTTGGTGAGAAGTATAATGGCAATCAGACTCAGACTTCCCAATATAATCACCGGGCCATATTGCCCGGTCAACGCACGCAGAATATAGGCAATGGCCAGTCCGGACGAACCCGCCCAGGAGACCGAGACCAGGTCAAATTCATTGTGGAGCCATCCCATGATCGACGCAGCCAGCATCATTACGAATACCGCGTAGAGCGATTTGATGTGAATCTGCCTCAGTTCATGGTGCCTGAAAATGTTCCAGCCATAAAGAAGGGTGACCAGCACAAGGATCAGCGAAAAGTAACCAAATAACATCTGTACAAAGAAATGCGACAGGTAAGCTCCAACCGGACCCAGTCCGTTCTGGATGCGCAGTGCCGGTCCCTGACCGAAATCCAGCAACATCCTCAAATCCATGCTCTGTATTATCGCGAAATCCTCGCTCCTGTAGGTGATGATACTGATGGCCAGCGTGGCAGCAATTGCCATAATGACAATACCAAGCATCTCCATCTTTCGCTCGTAGGAAAACAAGGTGTTGCTGTTGTTCTTTTTCTGTCTCTTTTTCATTTATCTGATGGATATCACCCCGTCTTTCATTCTTGGGACGGATGAAAAAAGATCAATTTCACTGCAATAGACAACATCCTCCCCGAAACCGATTTCCCTCAGTCGGACGGCATGATTTGAAGACTCAATGAGGCCCCGTGCATCGTTACCGAATTTTTCATACAGGCCAAACGAAACTTTCACACCGTCTGTGGCATCATCCGGGAGCTTTGCATCAAATAACCGATAAATGATGGCCCCGGCACAGAGCATATCCTCAATCGACAGCCGGCTGTTCCAGCCTGAGCAGATAAGCAGCACGTCACTTCGGCCAAATTCCTTAAGGGCATCTATAACCGCTGTAAGGTTAAGAAAGCTGCCAATGAGAATTTCCCGGGCGTTGCTGCTTCTGGTGATGGCCCGTGTCCCGTTGGTGGTTTTGAAAAGTATGGTTTTGTTTTCAATCGTTTGTCGGTCATATTCCAGTGGTGAGTTGCCCAGCTGGTATCCTTCCACTTTTTTTCCCTTTTTTTCACCGCACAAAAGTACTCCTGATGCATCCAGAAACCTTGTGTAGCGTCCTGCATCATCCTTTTCCGCCAGTGGAATGATACCGTTTGACCCGTTTTCCAGCGCAGTCTGAATAGTAGAGCAGGCACGAAGCACATCGATAACCACAACCGTTTTACTCCGCACATCCTGCTCGCTGAATGATATGGCAGAGGAGAATACGTCAATGTCAAAATTCATTTTTTCCTCTTATAGAATGGCAGCCTGGTCACTTCCGCCAGATATTCTTTGTCCCTGATTCGAATCATCACGCTTCCACCGTGTTCTGAATGTTCTACCGGGATATATCCCATAGCGATGCCACGATTCAGCACAAATGAAAAACCACCGCTGGTCACCTGACCCAGCATCTCTCCACTCTCACACAGAATCTGATGCTCGCTTCGTGGAATCCGCTTTTCATCCTGCATAACAAAACCGCAGAGTTTTCGTGATACCCCGTTTTTTTTCTGCTCAAGCATGGCATCCTTGCCCATAAAATTCCCCTTGTCCCACTTGACAAGCCAGCCAAGTCCTGCTTCCAGCGGAGAATATTCTTCCGTCAAGTCGTTGCCGTATAATGCCAGTCCGGCTTCCAGCCGCAAGGTATCACGTGCTCCGAGTCCGCACGGCATGATCTCGTGAGCATCACCGGCGACCATGATATTTTCCCAAAGATCGCACACATTGACATGTCTGATGTTGCAATATAATTCAAAGCCTTTCTCACCTGTGTAGCCTGTGGCAGAGACCAGGATATTATCGTAATCCGATACCTGCATGGACCGGAATTCAAACATGGGAATATCACCTGGTTTGTTGCGTGTCAGTTTTTCCATTAAGGCTGCCGATTGCGGACCCTGAACTGCTATAAGCGCAATTTCCTCGGATATGTCGCTGATTTCGGCTCGCCCCCTGTTAACTTCCAGTATCCAGTTGATATCTTTTTCGATATTGGAAGCATTGATTACCAGCATAAATTCATCCTCTGAAAGGCAGTACACCAGCAGGTCATCTACAATTCCGCCGTTTTGCCTGCACATCACACTGTACTGGGATTTCCCGGGTCTGAGTTTCCCTGCATCATTGACGGTCAGTTCCTGGATCACTTCAAGTGCCTGGTCTCCGCGAATCAAAACTTCGCCCATGTGTGAGACATCAAAGATACCGGCTCTGTTTCTGACGGCAAGGTGTTCTTCTTTTATACCTGTATAGTTCAGCGGCATTTCATATCCGGAAAAATCGACAAGCTTTGCATTGAAGGACCGATGAACTTCGAATAAAGGTGTTCTTTTGAGCATAATTCAGGAATTAGGTTCAACTCTCAAGATACAAATATCAAAAGGCAATTTGGGTATTTGATTTCTTCATAAATGACCGATATTATTTTCTGTCCGGTGGAATATTTTCCGAAACTTTCTTGTTCAGTACAAGACAGGGAAAAACTCTTCGTTACACATTAAATTTACTACATTTAAAAAACCGACTCTGACCTATGCCAATTAGTCATGATGATGTGCTGGATGCACTGAGAAATGTCATAGATCCGGATCTTGGGAAAGATCTGGTATCCCTGAACATGATCGAAGATATTGCTATCGACGGAAAAAAAGTCTCTTTCACGGTTAATCTTACAACACCCGCATGTCCGATGAAAGCTGAAATTGAGCGAGCGTGCATCAATGCTGTTAAACATCTTGTGGATGAAGAGGCTGAGGTTACACCGAATATGAGTTCAAAAGTTACGGGAAGCCGCACCGCAGGTCAGGGTGACCAGAATTTGCTACAGGGTGTTAAAAACATCATCGCCGTGGCATCGGGCAAAGGTGGTGTTGGAAAATCGACGGTTTCGGTGAATCTGGCTGTAGCATTGGCGAAGACCGGTGCGTCCGTTGGCTTGGTCGACACAGACATTTACGGGCCAAGCATCCCAACCATGTTCGACATCCATGATCGCCCGAATATCAGCACACAGCGCAAGCTTATTCCGCTGGAAAAATTTGGTGTGAAACTTCTTTCTATGGGCTTTCTGGTGAAACAGGATGAGGCGGTTGTCTGGCGGGGACCCATGGTATCAAGTGCCGTTAAGCAATTTCTCAGTGAAACCAACTGGGGTGAACTGGATTATCTGATCCTGGACCTTCCTCCAGGCACCGGTGACATCCAGCTGACCATTGTACAGTCAGTACCTCTGACAGCAGCCGTTATTGTCTCGACACCTCAAACGGTTGCTCTAGACGATGCCCGGAAAGGCGTCGCAATGTTCGGAAAGGTGAAAGTACCTGTGCTTGGCATTGTTGAAAACATGGCGTATTTCACACCACCGGACATGCCCGAACGGAAGTATCACATCTTTGGAAAAGATGGGGCCAAAAACCTGGCCGAAAATATGGGAGTACCTTTTCTTGGTGAAATACCAATCGAACAGGAGTTGCGGGAAGGTGGGGATTCTGGCAAACCCATCGTCTCAGGGAATTCCACCTCTCCGTCCGCCAAGGCTTTTACCGATCTTTCCATGCGTGTTGCACAGCAGGTGGCCATACGAAATGCCAATAAAGAACCGACCGAAAAGGTAGAGATCCTCTATCGCTGATGGAACCGGGCTCGATGGAGCCCGATGCGTTCGCAACACCCAGTGTTCGCAAATAATGGTGAAGAAAGAAAGGTAATCCTGAGGAGATTCTACTTTTCACGCAGGCGGGCAGCTCTGCCTCGGAGTGCACGCAGATAGAACAGTTTTGCTCGTCGCACCTTGCCGCGTTTTCTTACCTCAAGTTTTGCGATGTAAGGTGAATAAAGCGGGAAGACTCGCTCTACGCCAACGTTGTTGGAAATTTTACGGACGGTGAATGTCTGATTCGCCCCGCGGCCCCTTCTTCCTATCACTACGCCTTCATATTGCTGAACACGTTCTTTTTCTCCCTCACGAACACGGTAGTGGACATTAACCGTGTCACCTGCCTGAAACTGAGGAAGATCGTCCCGGGTCTGTGTTTGTTCGATAAGAGTAAGTTTTTCCATTGTATGATAACCAGTTAGTTACTTTTTATTGATAAAATTTTTATATAAATCGGGTCGCTTTTTCCTGGTCTGTTCCAGTGCTTTTTTCCCCCTCCACAACCGGATTTTTTCATGATTCCCGGAAGCGAGGATCTCGGGTACTTTTACACCTCTGAAATTTGAAGGGCGGGTATAAACCGGAGCCGACAATAAACCATCCTGAAATGAATCATCCAGTGCGCTTTCGGCATCGCCAATAACACCTGGAAGAATCCGAACCATGCTGTCGATCAGGACCATCGCCGGCAGTTCACCACCGGACAATACGTAATCGCCTATACTGATCTCCAATGTTACAAGCTCATCACGTATGCGCTGGTCGATCCCTTTGTAGTGACCACAAAGTATGATGATGTTACCAAACAGCGACAACCTGTTGACTGTTTTCTGATCCAGCACCTTTGCATCCGGTGTAGGAAAAATTACGGCATCATACTCGCGTTCACCTTTGAGAGATTCGATGCAGTCAAAAACGGGCTGAGGTGTCATCACCAGACCTGCACCACCTCCAAAAGGATAATCATCAATTTTGCGGTGCTTGTCCGTCGAGTACAAACGCAAATCGTGAAGAACAATGCCAACTTTTTTTGATTTGCGGGCTCTTCCAATGATGCTGTGGTTCAGCGGGCCAGTCAACAATTCGGGAACAGCAGATATAATGTCGATTCTCATGTTTTCACCCCCTTCACTCAAGTGACTCAAGATCCGCTGTATTTCTGGTAATGATCCGGTGCGTTTCACTGTTCACAGATTTGACAAACTGCTCAATCCATGGGATGAGAATGGTTTTTTCTACCGATTTAACAATGAGAATGGAATATGCCGGAGTTTCCAGCAGATCTTCTACTTCACCAAGAGGCGATTGATCATGTCGGACAACTTCATAACCAATTACAGAAGTGTTTTCAGATGACGGCTCGGGTTGCATATCAGTCATGACTTCGTGGCCCCGAAGACGCTCTGCTTGCGTTCGCGTGTTGATTCCTTTCAGTCTGACAAAGAACACATTCCGTTTCCGAGTTTGATGGGGCCTTATTTCTTCAATCCGATAAGGTGCCCACTGATTTTCCGGATAACGGAGATACAAGAGATTCGGAAAGTCTTTCATAGCTTCCGGATCATCAACATCCATTAAAAAACCACCGCCGGTACCTTGAGCTTTGGCAATTCTCCCAAGCGAAAACAGGCCCGGATTCGACTTATTTGCCATGGTTAGCATCAAAAAGTACCCTGGTCAGGTGTTACTTTTTTTCTTCTTTTTTTCCAGTATCCTTGGCTTCCTCAGCGGGTTTATCCTTGACTTCTTTCTTCTTTTCAGCAACCTTTTTTTCAGACTCCTTACCAGCAGTCTCAGGCGTCTCTTCAGCTTTTTCAGCCTTCTCTTCAACTTTTTCTTCTTTGGCCTGCTTCACTTCGGGATCAGCCGATTTTTTAGCTTTTTCTGCCGCTTTTTCCTCGGATTGCGGTTTCTCCTCAGCCTTTTCCTCAGCCTCCGGCTTTACTTCCACTTTTTCTCCGGCTTTATCCTCTGCCTTCACATCAGCTTTCTCGCCGGCTTCTGCTTCCGCATCGACTGCCGCTTCTTCTTCCTCTTTTTTGGCTTCTGCAGCTTTAGCCTCTTCAGCCTCGATAAGCGCCTTTTCAGCTTCTGCTTTCGCTTTGGCCTCCTGATCTTTCTTGAACTGCTCTTCTTCAGCCTTGAGTTGCGCCTTCATTTTTTCAGCTTTGGTGGCGGGCGCTTTTTTCTTCTGATCGCGCTCATCCTTCCAGGCAGAGATTGTGGCTTCGATCTCTTCTTCGGATTTACCCCATCCTTCCAGATGAAGACGATAGAAGATACCCTCTTTCTTGAGGATGGATCGAACCGTATCGGTCGGCTGGGCACCGTTTTTAAGCCAGTAGACCACTCTGTCAGTCTCGAGGCGCAGAAGTGAAGGTTCTTTTGTCGGATTGAATCTTCCCAGGTCCTCAATGATGCGTCCATCCCGTTTTGTACGGATGTCTGCAGCCACTAAATGATAGTAGGGAAGCTTTTTTCTTCCGTGTCGTTGTAATCTTAGTCTAACCAATTATCTTGCTCCTAAACAGGTTTATCGTTGTTCCTAATGAAATTTTTGTTGTCCGGTCAGGTTTTTCAACCCCTCCATTGCCCGGCCCATTTTGTTCATTTTAGTCATGGTCTTCATCATTTTCTTCATCTGTGTAAACTGCTTCAGAAGATCATTGACCTCACGAACGGATGTTCCCGAGCCTGTTGCTATTCGCTTTCGGCGGCTTCCGTTGATCAGATCCGGCTTCCGCCGTTCTTCTATGGTCATGGAATTGATGATCGCCTCTACCGGCTTCATGGCGTCGTCATCAATCTCGGCATCCCCCAGCTGTTTGCTCATTCCCGGTATCATGCCGACGAGATCTCTCATCGATCCCATTTTTTTTATCTGTTGCAACTGCCCGTAAAAATCTTCCAGGTTGAATGTATTGGATGATATTTTGGATTGCAGTTTTCTTGCTTGTACTTCGTCGTATTGCTCCTGCGCCTTCTCGACCAGTGAAACCACATCCCCCATTCCGAGGATACGCTGAGCCATTCGGTCGGGATAGAATGGAGAAATCGTGTCCATTCCTTCACCGGTGCTCATGAATTTAATCGGTTTGTCAACAACCGTGCGGATGGAAATGGCCGCACCACCGCGAGTGTCACCATCCAGCTTGGTAAGGACAACGCCATCAAAGTTGATCTGCTGATTGAATTCCTTTGCGGTATTGACGGCGTCCTGACCCGTCATCGAATCAACAACAAAGAGTACTTCCGATGGATTTACAGCTTTCCGAATGTTGGACACTTCATCCATCATCAGTTCATCGACGTGCATCCGGCCCGCCGTATCGATGATCAGGACATCACGGGCATTCTTTTTTGCTTCTGAAACGGCTTCTTTGGCCACACGAAGGGCATCTTTTACTTCGATCGAATAGACCGGGACGTCAATTTGCCCGGCGAGTGTCCTGAGCTGGTCCACCGCTGCCGGACGATAGACATCCGCCGCCGCCAACATGGGTGACTTGCCCTGCTCTTTCAGCAATTTGGCCAGTTTGGCCGCAAAAGTCGTTTTACCCGATCCCTGCAGTCCGGCAATGAGTATTACCGTCGGAGGGACCTGACTGAATGTAATTTCTTTTTTCTCTTCACCGAGAACATGAACCAGTTCATCAAATACAATCTTTGTGAACTGCTGGCCTGGTGTGACACTTGCCACAACACCCTGTCCCAGGGCTTTTTCTTTCACCCTCGCGGTAATGGAGCGGGCGACTTCGTAATTCACGTCGGCATCCAGCAGAGCGCGGCGGATCTCTCTTACCGTTTCAGCAACATTGATGTCACTTAAACGTGCCTGACCGGAAACCGACCTGAATGCCGATTCCAATTTGCTGGAAAGATCTTCAAACATGAGCCAAGAAGCGGATAGAATATGCCGGCTGTATAACAGCCGATCTTATTTATTATTTGATATCCAAAGTCAAGAAAAATATGTATAATCGGGAACAGAATCAATAATTTATTTATCGCATTTCCCTTTCACTAAATTCTTAAAATGGAACCGGCGTTTGTTACAGGCTTTCATTTTAACTACTTTACGTCCAACCAAATCCGTATCGAGTGTAAAAACAGGAATTACGAATGACTCAAAACACCGGCTACAATCTTTTAAAAGGAAAAAAAGGTCTGATCTTTGGCGCCCTTGATGAACGAAGCATTGCCTGGCAAGTGGCCCTGGCATGCAAGAGGGAGGGAGCCTCTTTCACTCTGACCAACGCACCTATCGCTCTGAGGTTTGGTGCGCTCAACCAACTTGCCGAAGAAACAGGCGCAACTGTCATTCCGTGTGATGCCTCGGATTACAAGCAGGTACTTGAATTGATCAATGCCACAGTGGAGAAGCAGGGCAAGCTTGATTTCATATTGCATGCCATTGGTATGTCGCCGAACATACGCAAGGGCAACGATTATACCAATCTCAATTACAGGCTTATGCAGCAAACTCT
Organism: Balneolales bacterium; assembly: GCA_007133995.1. GTDB lineage: Bacteria > Bacteroidota > Rhodothermia > Balneolales > Natronogracilivirgulaceae > SKNL01. The sequence goes on along the minus strand of SLLP01000224.1, from coordinate 605 downwards.
TGAAATATCGGCGATATCTCTGCACAAAGTGTTGCAGGCTTGTGTTGAAAAAGAGGCTCTCAAAGATGGTGCAAGCGTAGTGGCTCTTTCCTATATTGGCGCACAACGCGTCTTTTCCAAATACTCCGATATGAATGATGCGAAAGCGCTCTTGGAGAGTATTTCCAGAAATTTTGGAAGTCGCCTTGGAAAGAACGGAATTCGCGTGAACACCATTTCCCAGGGCCCGACCAAAACCTCGGCCGGATCAGGCATTAATGGTTTCGATGCGATGTATGACTTCGCCGAGAAGTTGTCACCACTTGGTAACCCAACGGCTGATGAATGTGCTGATTACTGTATTACGCTTTTTTCCGACCTCACCCGAAAAGTAACGATGCAGAATTTGTTCCATGATGGTGGTTTTTCCACAAATGGAATCAGCGAAGAGCTTATTTACGAACTGGCTGAATTGAATGCCGGTAAAGATTAGTACATCTCACTGCATCAGCTGTTTTCATGTGTTTAAAAACTTTGATTTATAAGGTCACATAGAATGTCCATGACGTTTCTAATCATGCTCCTGTGTGTCCGGAGCCATGCCCGGTCATGGACATTTCATGTGT
>SLLP01000121.1 GCA_007133995.1 Balneolales bacterium | reverse complement strand
GTTGGTTTTCCATCGTCGGTAAAGGGCTGAAGTGGTGGTTTAGGCTTTATAATCATGCGCCTGTGTGTCGAAATATACTTCCGGCATGAATATTTCATCTGTTTTAAATTTTATGATTCATATCATCACATAGAATGTCCATCACGTTTTAATCATGCTCCTGTGTGTCCGGGCGCCAGCCCGGTCATGGACATTTCATTGCTTAATATGTAAACTGATGATATACCCGTTTCCATCATTCGGGGTACCAGTAACGAGAGATTTCGGTTATCATGCGATTTCCGTTAATCCGTATATTCGTGCCGGCACTTGCCGCACTACCGATCATCCTGCTGGCAGGATTTGCTTCGAATCTCGCCGCTACCTCATTGAGTGCCGGACAATTACCGGAATCCCGGACAGCGCATGCTGAGTCGCCCGCCCTCTTCCCGGACACCGCTGCGGTTCAGCAAAAGTCATCCGTACATCCATCAGACCTACCACTTCCGTGGTCTGATTTACAGCGAATACGGACTTCATACAGTCGCACTTGGGGAGTTTCACAAGGTGATGATGGTAAAACCGACAATCGGATCGGAATATTTCTTCCGTTACATCCTCCCTTTTCTGGAAAAAAACTGGAAACTTATTCCCACCCACAGCGACTCAATCATGCTGTATGTCACTTCACCAGCTGCAAGAGCATTGTCAAATGGTTTTCTGGCATACTTTCAGGACGATTACGCAATTGCGCTGATGCTTTTCACAGAGGTGGTCGCTGCAGAAATGGCAATCCTGACTTTTTGCAGAAGAGGGCATTTTCAGTAAATTAAAAAGCTTACTTTCTACGTTTTTTTTAGAATTATATTTGCATTTCCTTTATGTCTATTCCTTTCATGAACCAAACCAATTTTGCATTTTACCATGAGAACCCTCACCGTCTTTTTCCCCCTTATCATACTTTCATCTGTAATTGCAATGGGTTGTAAGCAGTCCGAAACTGTTCATAATGAGTCCGGAGCAACAGCTCCTGCTCACAATTCCGCTACCAATGCAGATCTCTCATCCCAACACGCATCCACCGTATCGCCTTCATCCGCCATCCTGCTGGATTATCCCGAAACGCGCAAAAGCGATCACCTGGATGAATATTTCGGCACCAGAGTGCCAGATCCCTACCGCTGGCTCGAAGATGACCTCTCCGATGAAACCGCTGACTGGGTGCAGAGTCAAAACGAGGTTACCTTCCACTATCTGGATCAGATTCCGTTTCGTGAACAGATCCGGGAGCGACTCACCGAGGACTGGAACTACGAACGACTCTCCGCCCCCACCCGCCGTGGCGACTACTACTACTTTTCGCAAAATGACGGTCTGCAGAATCATTCGGTCATCTACCGCATTGCAAAACCGGGTGATGAGCCCGAAGTCTTTCTTGACCCTAACACCTTTTCCGAAGACGGCACTACCTCACTTGCCGGACTCAGTTTCACCGAGGACGGCTCCAGGGCAGCTTTCATGATCTCCGAGGGCGGGTCGGACTGGCGAAAAGCAATCGTTCTGGACACCCGAACCATGGAGCAGATCGGTGATACGCTTATCGATATCAAATTTTCAGGCATCTCATGGCATGGAAATCAGGGCTTCTACTACAGTAGCTACGACAAACCTGACGGCAGCCAGCTCTCGGCCATGACCGACCAGCACAAACTCTATTACCACCGCATTGGTACAGCACAATCCGATGATGTGCTGGTATTTGGCGGAGAAGCAACGCCGAGAAGATATGTTTATGGTGGCATATCGGAAGATCAGCGATACCTGATTATTTCCGCTGCAGTGAGCACTTCCGGTAATGAATTGTACATACGCGACTTGCACCGTGAAAACAGCCGCCTGCTCTCCGTTGTTGACCATTTCGATAACGAACACAGGATTGTTGATACCGACGGTGACCGACTCCTGATCTATACCAATCTGAATGCCCCCAATTACCGGCTGGTCGAGGCGAATATTAATGATCCCGCACCGGATAACTGGATTGATGTTATACCTGAAACCGATAACGTATTGAATGTCAGTTCAGCCGGCGGATATCTGTTTGCCAGCTACCTCATCGACGTGCAAACCCGTATCAGTCAATACGATCTTAATGGAAATCATGTGCGAGATGTAAAACTGCCCTCCATCGGTACGGCTAGCGGCTTTTCGGGCAAACATGCCGACACGACACTCTACTACTCATTCACTTCATTCACATACCCGTCCACCATATTCAAATATGATATTCGTGGCGGACAGTCGGAACTGTATTGGGCACCTGATATTGACTTCGATCCGGAAGCATATATTACCGAACAGGTTTTTTATGAAAGCAACGATGGCACCCGGATCCCCATGTTCATTACATATAAAAAAGGCCTTGAGCTGGACGGAAGCAATCCCACATATCTTTTTGGATACGGAGGGTTCAACGTAAGCCTGCGCCCGTCCTTCAGCATCGCGCGGCTGGTCTGGCTGGAAAACGGAGGCATTTATGCCCAGCCCAATCTGCGAGGCGGCGGGGAATACGGTGAACGCTGGCATCAGGCCGGTACGCGTAAAAACCGGCAGAATGTCTTTGACGATTTTATAGCCGCCGGAGAATTTCTGGTGGATAACGGATACACCTCCCACAATCTACTGGCCATCGCAGGCGGCTCAAATGGCGGACTGCTGGTCGGTGCTGTGATGACCCAGCGTCCGGATCTGGCAGCGGTTGCTTTTCCTGCAGTTGGCGTTCTGGATATGCTTCGCTACCACACGTTTACCGCAGGTGCCGGCTGGGCTTTTGACTACGGCACCTCCGAGGAGAGCGAAGAGATGTTCCGATATCTTCTCGGATATTCACCAGTACATAATGTAAGGGAGAATGTCGTATATCCCTCTACCATGATCACTACCGCTGATCACGATGACCGCGTTGTACCAGCTCACTCCTTTAAATTCGCTGCTGAACTGCAATCGAAACATGCCGGAGACAACCCCGTTCTCATCCGCATCGAAACACGTGCGGGACATGGAGCCGGTCGAACCACCGAATCCATAATCAGTGAGTGGGCCGACCGCTACGCATTCGCCTGGTTTACCATGGGGGTTAACCCCTTTCAGAAATAACTGGCGTGTCTCCCCTGACCGCCATATGGTATTTACTCATCCTTCATCTTCAATCGTACCGCCTTTTTTCATATCTTTGACCTTGCCATTCAAAATGCACACTTTAATGCATAATGCATCTATCTGAAATGACATCCTGCACACTCTGAAATTACGTGACGGAATCATGATTCAGATGCCTTCGGTGCATTGAATCCAAGCGAATATCTTCAATGAAATTTTTAAAAACCTGGAGATGGTTCGGGCCATCCGATTCCATCACACTTGATCTTATAAAAGAAACCAACGTAACCGGTGTCGTTACTGCACTCCACCATCTTCCTATCGGCGTCACCTGGCCGCTGGATGAGCTTCTAGACCGAAAAAAAAAAATTGAAAAGACCGGCCTGATCTGGTCTGTCGTTGAAAGTATTCCGGTTCATGAGGATATCAAGCGCAGGACCGGCAAGTACCGGGAGTATATTGAAAACTACAAGCAGTCTATCGCAAATCTCGGAAAGTGCGGCATCCCCGTGCTTTGTTACAACTTCATGCCCGTACTCGACTGGACCCGCACCGATCTGGACTACGATACCGGCAGCGGATACACCTCCCTTCGATTTGATGAATCAGAACTGGCCGCTTTTGATATTCACATCCTGAAGCGTCCAGGAGCAGAAAACGACTATTCTGATGAAATCCTTCAGTCGGCCAGGAAGCTTGCCGGCAAAATGGATGCTGGAAAAGAAGAATATCTCAAAAAAAATATTTTGGCGGGACTGCCCGGATCGGAAGCCGGATACTCGCTTGATGAATTTCAGACGCTGCTCGATAGCTACAAGGATATCAGCGATGAAGAGCTGCGTAGCAACCTCTACCTTTTTCTGCATGAAATTATACCTGCAGCCCAGGAAGCCAACGTGAAACTGGCCATTCACCCGGATGACCCGCCTTTCCCGTTGTTCGGCCTGCCGAGGGTGGTGAGTTCCGAAGATGATGCCCGCAAGGTGACCGAGGTCATCGACACTCCCATCAACGGTCTTACGTTCTGTACCGGTTCCTATGGCGCCGGCGCCGATAATGATGTGGTCGGCATGGCACAACGTCTGGCGCATCGTTTCAACTTCCTGCACCTGAGAAATGTGCACATCGAACACGGCCGTACCTTTCATGAGGCCCTTCATATCAAAGGAAGTGTGGATATGGAACGTGTCATCTACAACATTATCATGGAGCAGGAGCGCAGAAAAAAAGAGGGAAGAACCGATCTCGTCATCCCGTTCCGACCCGATCACGGCCACAATATTCTCCGAAGCAATGTTATGCTGGAAACAGCACCCGGATATTCATACATTGGACGTCTGCGGGGGCTGGCTGTCATCCGCGGCGTGGAAATGGGAATACGCGCGGCATTGGAATTCCAGAAAGAGCAATCCACCGGACCTCAAAACTGATCATAAAAATATTTGATGCAGCCATGAGTGAGCAATATCAGCGCATAGCCATTATCACCGGAGCCACCTCCGGAATTGGAGAAGCTACCGCCAGAGCATTCCTGAAGGATGGTTTTGGCGTCGTGGGCAACGGACGCAACCCAAAAAAACTCCGGCAGATGGAGAAGGAGTTTGGAAAAGCGTTTCACGGGGTTCCCGGGGATGCCACTGACGAGCAAGTCATCGACAGCCTTTTTCCTGCAGCGGAAGAACATTTTGGGCGTCCGGCCGACACGGTAATCGCCAATGCAGGTCGCGGACTGGGCGGAACCGTCACTACAGTCGACATGGAGGAGTTCCGTGATGTGCTTAACATCAACGTCACTGGTACACTCTACCTCCTCAAGATAGCTGCCAAAAAACTCGTAGCTCTTCAGGATGGTGTCTATCCCGATACCGCAGCCGACATCGTGATCCTCGGATCCACCGTTGGCCGACACGTTTCCCCCTTCAGCACCGCTTACGGCTCCACCAAGTTTGCCGTTCACGCACTGGCCGAAGGACTCCGCCGCGAGATCGGACCGAAAGGGGTGAGGGTTACGCTGGTCGAACCGGGTATTGTGGTCAGCAAATTTCAGGAAACAGCCGGATACACCCACGATCTGGTCAAAAACTTCCACTTGAAATTCGGGCCGCTCCTCTATGGATACGATGTGGCAGATGCAATCCACTATGTGGTTAACCGTCCGGCCCATGTGCATATCGGCGATTTTGTCATCCGTGCAACACGGCAGGATTATCCATAAACCTTGCTTATAGACATTTTCCACTGATCTGTTAAGGTACCGGCCATTACCCGGTTCTTTCGAATCCATTCTGGTGCAACCGGTTGCTGTTGAATCCAGTCGGCTCCAGTCGCGTGCCGTCGGGTCCAGTCGGTTGCTGCAGGTTGCGTTGCTGCAGGTTACGGAAAGGATGCGGCTGACAGGTCACCACTTGGGGTTAAGATAACGCGGATCACCAATCACGAACTGCCAGCTGCCCCGGTACATGCCCAGCCGGCCGATAAACCGGACTTCCTCACCGGTCCCGCCCAGCTCCGACAGATGATCCCGCAGCTCCCGGTTATGGGAAAACAGGTCGTAATACTCGTCGTTCACCTCGACCTGCCTGTCCTCCGTGATGGTACCGGTCACATAGAAAAGCCGGTCAAAATAGCCGGGTGTCTGCAACGATTTACCGTTGTATTCCTCCGGCATCACTACCTGTTCCCGGTCAGGGATCTCATACACCACCGGTATCGGTTCCCACTGCTCGTCATCGTTCTCGCCCGGATCCGCCAGCGTCAATTTCCGGCCGGGGTCATCTTCCTCAACCACGGTGAATTTCATGCTGATGGGCAGGTGGTCGGAGTAGCCACCGCCGTCCCCAAAAAAATGCCACCGTTTCGGCATGCCACTGTTCACATACACATTCTTGCCGGGAAACCGTCCCACATCGAACGAATTGTCCACGTACTGTACGCCGTGGTAATCGTAAAGACCCGGACTGATCATAATCTGCATCAGCGTACCCCAATACCCGCGAAACGTATCAGAACCGCGTTCTGAAATATCATACTCGTACCACAGGTTGTACACCGCGTCGGTGTTGCCCTGCTTGACCTTCCGCTCGTCTCCAACCGAACGCAACACATCGTTGACCGCCGTTTTTTCCATGTAGGGATAGCGGTGAGACTGATTGTAATCGCTGTTGAAATCGCCACCCAGTATAAAGTCAATAGACGGATTTTCGGCACGCAACTCATCCAGCCGTTCCTTCAAAACCTGTGCATTTCGAATGCGGATGCGCTCCATTTCACGGTCCGATGCCCGCGACCTCCAGTGATTGGCAAAAACCACCAGATCGTATCCTTCGATATCCAGCCACACCTCAAGGATGGGTCGTGCGCCCTCTATCGGATGGGAGCGTGTCTTTTCATGCTGAATAGGCAGTCGCGAAAAGATGACATTTTTCTGAACATGTGTCGGCCGGTCATCTTCATCCCGCTCATAGGCAACGGCCAGGTCGTACCCCATGAGTCCGTGATCCTGAAAACCCTTTAGCAACAGTATTTCGGATGGCAGGTCGGCTACTGCTTCATCAAAGTCGTATCCCAGCATCTGGTCCAGAGTCAGGTCGGCATACCGATCAAGCACGTCAACGTGATCGTAGCGATCTCCACCGGGCAGCGGCGTAAAATCGCTTTCGATCTCGGAGAATACGATCACATCCGGACCTGCACCGTCATTATAACGGGCCATGAGCCGCGCATGATTCCGGATTTTTGTCAAGACATGCGCCGGAGTGTACTGCGGATTCCCATTAGCGTCCACCGGACGATAGTCCTGAAAAACAGCATAACCGTCCGCATCAAACAGGTTTTCGATATTGTGGACTACCAACTTGTATGGCCGGGCAGTGGCTGTAAACACACTGCTGGCGATGAGTCCGACACTTGCCGTAAGCAGCAATACATATAGAAACAGCTTTCTGATCATGAATTGTTCTTTTCCATCCAATTATACCTTAAGAGGTTATGCCGATGCCGTTATGGGTTCGCTTTCCACGCGCCTGCCAATGGCATCTACTGCGGCAATACTGATTGCGCCACCAGCTTTACCGCCATCCAGTGTGCAACGAAACGGCTCTTCCAGAGAAATCTGGGGTGAATGGGGGATGGTTTTTACAAGTTTTCCGTCATGCAGCACTTCGTACTTGACAATCGGCTCACTGCCGGCATAGGCCGTATCCCAGGTGAGTCTGATTTTATCATCTTTGGCCACTTTTGCATTTCGTGGTGCCGTAAGGCCTTTATCTGCCATCTGAAAATAATTTGTTTCTCCGTCACGCACCCGTAATCCCAGCTTTTCAATTTCACGACGCTGCTCTTCGGTCATCGCATCCGGCTCAATTTGCGCAGCATAGAAATTCTGGACAAACTGGCATTTGAGCGCATCCTCATCAATATGACCAATGCCGACAATGAGTGTATCCACACCCGGTGTGGTGAGAGCATGCTCAATCAACGGCTTGCTGGGCAGAACATCGCTGCCTACCCTGCGCACCACATCCTCTGGAGCGCGGGACCAGCGCGGCTCCTTGCCATACATCACTCCGTCGGCAAACACCTTCATTCCTACTACTCCGATGTCCTTTGCCTTTGCAACTGGAATGACATTATGCTGCATGTTCAGATATCTGCGATCATTTACATTAATCGAAACCAGCATACCGTCCAGCAGATCGTACTTGTCGCGCTGGATCATCTCCATCATAGCAGGAGCGGATAAATGCCCGGAAAAACCGATATGGCGAATCAGTTTCTCACAACCCGGATTGATTCCGGTGATGTTGGTGCCGTCTCTGAAATCACGTAGGGCCACCAACGCTCCGAAGTTGCCATCCGGATCCAGATCGCCTTCCAGCCCCTTGTAAACCACATCCACCTCCTCGAAACTGACCAGATTGTGAATCATTACCATATCCAAATAAGCGCCCTCGGGATAATTCCCTTTCCCGTCTCCGAACATCTGAGAGAGCGACCTTTTGACATCACCGACAGCACCCTCACTCAGATCTCCGTTGGTGGAAGCCCTGACATTCTCCAACCTCGGAAAACCACCTTTCGCCCAGCGGATCATGGTCTTGGTCGTCAGGAAGATGGATGATCGCAGATTTTCGTCATACCCGCTGCGGCCGGGGATCAGGTTCAGTTTCTCAAAGGCCTTGCCGTAATTGGTTTGGCTGGATCCATAGATATTCGAGGTGTCGAAATAATTCACTTTCAGATCAAAAGCCTTGAGGATGATGGCGACCGGATCCACATCTTCCGGTGTCCATTGTATGGAGGACTGGCCCCCCAAACCTAGCGTGGTGACATCAAATCCGGTTTTTCCAAACCTTCGTTTCATCGGCTGGGGGAAGTCGACGTTGCCGCTGGCAAGCCCTGGCATTATTGCCACACCAGCGGCGGCAGCTGCCGAAAGCTTCATGAAATCACGCCTGGAGAGCGGTTTCAGGTTATCTTTATGTGTTGACATAGTCGAATGTGTTTTGTGAATCGATTTTGTAGCTCTTCGAATGCAACCGGAATGCCTTGCAGACCGTAATATAACAAAGACAATTTGCATTCCAAGTCACTCTATCTTAAAAGACAGGAGTTTACACCTATGAACCTGATTACCGTTATCGTTTTGATCACACTTGCGTTACTGGTGGCAGCTGCCCTTTACTTTTCCTGGTGCGGATTATTTTCGCGTGTTTCAGTGGATGAGCGTAATGCAGGTCCTTTTTTATTGCTCTTCAAAAAGCACATCGGTGAATACCGCAATATCGGACCAGTCATGGATTCGGTCTATTATGAGCTCATAAATGTCCATAACATAAAGACAACCAGGGGATTCGGCCTGTATTATGACAATCCTGCAGAAGTCGAGAAAAGCAAACTGCGCAGTCTTGCAGGTTGCATTCTGGATGGATATTCAGAGCAACAGATCAAAAAACTGCATCCCGAACTTCACAACAATTTCGGTGTTGCTACCTTTCCATCGACACAAAGCGTAACAGCCGGGCATCCCTACAAAGGAACACTATCCATTATTCTGGGAGTATTCAAGGTTTATCCGAGCATACAAAAATGGATGAAAAAGTACAATCGCCGTTCTGTGCCCATCATGGAGATTTACGATCAGCCGAACCGGAAGATATCGTACCTGGCCGCTTTTGACATACCAGACAGCTTCTACAGTGAACTCCTGGATCAGGCACCGTGATACGGCTTGCATCCGTTTTCCAGCAACTGCAACTCGAACGACAACAAGAAAGAGTAAAACACTGAAAAAGAAATGGACTGACGATTAACTCCTTGTCAACGTATGTACGATCTCACCGTCCGGTCGGGTAAGTTCTATCTTGAGCGGCATTTTACCGGCAGCATGCGTGGAACAGCTCAGGCAGGGATCGAATGCCCGGATCACAGCTTCCACCCGGTTGAGCATTCCTTCTTTTACCTTCTCGCCTTTCACAAACTGCCTTGCAACCTGCATGATGCCATGGTTCATTGCCATGTTGTTGTGTCCGGAGGCGATGATCAGGTTGGCCCATTGCATCACACCATGCTCATTAACTTTATAATGGTGGATAAGGGTTCCGCGTGGCGCCTCGGCCATACCTACCCCTTCCAGATTATTTGGTCCGGCAATGGCTTTTGTCTTGTTGCCCGTGAATGCAGGTTCTGAAAGCAGCTGTTCCAGTTTTTCCAGCGAGTAGAGAATTTCGATCAGGCGCGCATGGTGGTAGTAGAAGGAGCTGAGTACGGCCCCGCTTGAAAGTCCGCGAAACTCCGACAGCTCAAGATCCGCCT
>SLLP01000233.1 GCA_007133995.1 Balneolales bacterium | reverse complement strand
CGGGCCTGCCCTGTTTGCCCCTGACCATAGGGCGCACCTGGGGCTGGCTTATGCTTACGATCCGGTCTTTACATCGATTCGTGTTCTGATCATACATGCCGCGTTGCTGCTGGTAAAGCGTATTGATGACCCAGAGTTGCTTCTGATATTTGTGAGCAAGCGGAAAGCATCGGCCCCCGATCTGGTCGAGCATGAAGTGGATGTGATTCAGATTCCTTTCTACGCAATTGAGCAGATACCGCAAGGCCTTGCGGATCTCCTTGACCGACTTCTGCTTTTTTTTGGCCTCGGCCAGATAGCGCTTATGGGCCAATCTGCGATAGGTGCGCGGCTTGACGGGCAACCGGTCGCGCAACTGCTCGAACAACAGGTCTACCAAGGCTTCGGTCTTCAGACGGGCTTCATTGACCAGGGAAAGGTCATCGGGATAACGTATGTACTGATCGGTCACCTTGGGATGACAAAGACCGATGATGATCTCATTAAATGCCTCAATGGTGTCCTCGTCCAGTTTATTGCGAAGGGCCACGAACAGGCTGGCAGAGAACAAAGGCCGTGGATTGAATTCCTCAAGACCCAGAAAGAATTGCATGTGGGGGTGGGGGTTCTCGCTGATGGTCTGCAAGGTCTCCTGGTCGGAGAGATTGAGCTTCTGCTTGATGATCATGACCCCGATGACAATGCGAGGATTGATGGAGGGTGCACCGGCAGTGGTACTGATTTTTTGGGCATAGATGGCTGCCATGCTGTCCCATGGGAGCAGAGCTGCGAGCTGGATCCAACGGTTGTTGGGGTCAAGCTGGAGTTGGTAAAGAGAAGAAAACTCCCCAAATTTCTTCTGATGCTGAAAGGTGTACTGCAACATATACAGTGTATTATTTATACAAAATACATAATAACCCTGCATAAATTCAATAGAATATTTGCCACATGTGAATGTTATGCAATATTTTAACAGATCCGGGAGGAAGCTCTACCTAATTGGTCCAAGCCATGGCCATGTAGTCCGTTTGTACTTATATGATACTTGTAATAAACTATATAAGGTATGAATCAAGCGTTATATCATACAAAATGATGAAAGTATATCGTATTTTACTCTTGGAGTATATGATATTTAAAAGTTATTTTAGGTCCTTATCTATCTGAAGCATGATGTATGATGCTAGCCATTAAGGATTCAAAGACATTTAACCGAATACTGCTGTATAATGATAAAAAAAAGTATTACCAGGCTGCTACCTTACCAATTCTTGAAACGTACTTCCCCTTTACTCACTCTGCTAATGCTGGGAACGTGGGTGCTGGGTTCCTGCGACAGGGACTTGTCCGTAACGGAAAGAATTCAAACCGAAACGTTCATCAATCTTGACGGTGTTGATACCGTACCTGAGTGGCTTATGGTGGAAGTGGAAAATGCTCTTCCAATCGACGGTCTCAATATATGGATCCCGACCAATAACTTTCAGGCTTCTTCACTAAAAAAAGTTCCGCGGTTTCCCCGCTCAAATTTAGTGATACAAAACATCGAAAATGGTCATCAACTGGAACTGGAAGCTATTCGCAATGAACAGGTATCGGCACAACTGGCTTTGGCCGCTATAGATACACTGACAAATGTACACGTTTCAGTCAGTGATTTTGTGGCACAGGATGGGGCAACGGTGCTTGCCGGCCACACAAATGTCCGATATGTACAATATGTTCCTGTTAATAATGCCTTGGTTGGGGTACGTTATCAAGAGGTGGAAATGGAGGGTGTATCCGGTTATGGCCATGATATCGTGGCAGATCCGCTGGTAGAGCTGGATATGGTGGATGTGCCGATGCTGCGTGCGCAGCCTGTATGGTTTACTTTTATGGTATCGGAGAAAACGGCTCCCGGTCGCTATGATGGAACAATAGAAATCTATTCAGATCAGTTTGACGTGGTTTCGTTGCCTATATCCCTGACCGTTTACGATTATGTATTACCGGATATTCAGGATTACTCCTTTGATTTGGATGTATGGATACATCCCGTAGCCATTGCTGATTTTCACGGTGTTGAGCCCTGGTCGGAAGAGCATTGGGACGCCATGAATCCATATTTTGAAAACCTGGCTTCATGGGGGCAGGACAAAATTACTACTATTATTACTGATCAGCCCTGGAAAAGGTCCTGGCTTCACGGTGAGTATCGTGAGCAAACAGCTTCCGATTATTTGAGTATGATTCAATGGACTTTAAGGTCCAATGGTGATTGGAGTTTTGATTATACTGTCTATGACCGATATGTAGAAACCTCACTTGAATATGGTATTGGTCCATATATCACCAATTATGCCATGCTTGTTTTTCGAGGACCAGAACGTCTGACTTATTTTGATGAGAAAAAAGGCAAAATCGTTACTGAATATATTAATGTTAGTGACGACAGGTATCAAGAGGTGTGGGGGATTTTTCTCAGTGACTTCAAGGAGCATCTGGATGAGAAAGGTTGGTTTGATCAAACGCTAATGGCTTTTGATGAGAGGCCGGTTGATCTTATGAGTAGTGTTTTTTCTGTACTTTATGATGTGGCACCAGAGTTTCTGGATAAAATATACATGAGCGGCACAGAATTTGTCGATCGTATTATTGTCGGGGATGCCGAGCTTGAACAGTCATATGCAGGTTTTAATGTAGAACTGGCAAACTTTCCGGGAATGATGAGGGAAAACCTTAATATTCAAGATGAAATTAACAATCGAAGCTCACAGGGTCTGCCAACCAGTTTTTATGTGACCTGTTGCAGTGGAGCTCACCCGAATATCCATGTCTTTAATCCTTCCACTGAATTCCAGGTCATGCCATGGATTGCACTGAAATATAATATGAATGGATTTTTGAACTGGGCTTATAACAGCTGGCCAGAAGATGTTTTCCGCTTTACCACTCATCAATATCCGCAAGGCGGAGAGTACCTGGTTTATCCTTCGGAAACGGGACCTTTATCCAGCATTCGATGGGAGCTGATTAAAGAGGGTATGGAGGATTTCGAACTGGCCAGAATATTGCAAGAAACTGAACAGATTGATGATGCAAGTCTTGACAGGGCAATTGATATCGCTACGAGAAATATCTATGGACAACCCAAAGATCCACTTGACTTGGTACGTGCACGGCAGAGATTGTTGGGAATTAATTAAACTAGTTGATCCCCGGTAATTCAGGGACAACTATTTACCGCCACATTCTGAATAGCATTATTTGTCTTGAGTTCCTTATCTCCTGCTTACCGCCAAGCATGATTCCTGATAGTGTTTCAAGGTGATTTGATATCGGTGTGCTTGTTCCTGGTCCATATTGAGATAATACATGTTGTGTGACAATTCGGCGGCTCCAGGCACACTCCTCGGTTTATTATTTGCAAGAACCCGTTCAAGCTCACTGTAAGCGGAAAAAGCAATAGTCTAAATCCCAAAAGGTTTGTTGAACAATAAAGGGACTGGTTGGCTACACAATTTTTTTAAAAGATAATGTAATGAGGCGGGCAAACCGGGTAAGTGATCACATCTTGTTATTGAATATAGAAGCCTTGTGAATAGAAAGTTTGTCCACCGGATTCTACTTCAAACCGTAATACGGCATCCCTGACATTTGAATAGTCTACAGTGTTACCTTTTTGAAATTCTCTGCCATTTTTGAACCAGGTAACCGTATCATAGTGAGAGAGGTCTAAAGTGATCTCATTATCCCGTTCATTCACTTCAATGGAATGAAATACCGGCAATGTTTCCACACGGCTTCCTACAATTTTGTGACCATTTTGAAGGGCATTCCGAACAGCATCTTCTGTCAATTCTTCCGCAAATACGATGGTCATTGTTGCAGACAAACCAACACTGGTTCCATGACTGTCGTCAGCTCCCATAATAAATATGTCGTGATTTTTATAATACCTGGCCAACAGGGTATCCAGTAGCAGGATATCCCTTTCAAGTCGATTTTCAAGCTGCATCTCTATGCCAAGCATCACATCATGCCCTAAAAGATAATGAGCAAAGTAGGAAACCGCCTCATCCAAATCAGTATCAAATAGCTGATCTTCCCATCTGCCCCCGGGGATGTAGTCGGTGGGATGCGCCCAGTAGGCAAGGCCGTCTTCTTTTTCAATACAGGTGATTCTATTCTCCTCGGTATGTTCCCGGTCGGGGAAGCCACAATTATTAAACAAGCTCACCTGGTGAGGATGGTTAGTCAACTCATTAGCCCGGATTGCCAACATGCCCTGATTTCCTAAATCCGGATAAAATGCTGATGTTTCTTTTCCGTTGTTTTCCCATACCATGGAAGGCTCCGAATCAATCCATCGGGTCCACGGCCAGGTGGTTTCATGAGTCGGCTCCACATCACGCTCACCATCCCTGTTTGTGTAATAGTTGTCGTGATCGGTAATAGCAAGGATTTTATAACCGGCATCGGCATACATTTGAATTACCTGTTCCGGTTCCCCACGACCGTCACTTTTAATAGTGTGGCTGTGCAGGTTAGCCATATACTGATTTATATTATCCCAGTCAATATCTTCATAGGGATTTTTTACCACTTCAGGTTCCAGGTTGCGGCAACCTGAAAAAAAGCCAGTAATAATAATTATCATCATTAAAAAAGCAGAAACCTTCAGGGATATCTTCAATTTTGATGCTTTCATGGTGTGTCAGTTTTTTTCGTACACGTGTTTTTATAATAATTTTAATAATATCAAAATTTTCACTGAGAGTTTTACTAAAAACGGTCCCATCTTGTTCACTCGAAGACGCTGTATGCGGTGCGAGCAATGTAAACATGTCCGTAAATACGATGGTGCAGTCGATGACAAACCGGGTGTATTTACAGGTCGCGCCTGGAATTCCCAAAGGCCGTTTTTCTGAGAATACCGTCCCCCCGTTCAAAATAACCCGGAAGACTGACCGGCATTTGCCCCATTGCGGGCGCTTTACCCAACATTATTCTCCCTATTGCCTGCTGCAAGACCGGTGCATCACCGAATACTGCGAAATACGTCCCCATTCCAGGCATCCGGGCGATGAGGTAAGGATTTCCGTAGGAAATAATGATCGTTGCAACTTCCCTATTCTGTAAGTCTTCAAGAAAGGTTGCAACAGGTGGTTCAAGTTCCACATGCCCTTGGTAAGCACGAATACGAAAGAAGGTATGACAAATGATTAAATCATTGTTTTCGGCCGATAGAAGCGCATGCTGAAATTCTCGCATATCAGATTGATTATGCAATACTATCGTTTGTTGCCTCAATCCTTGTTCATCCATCTTCGATGTTAAATTTTCAATTGACTCTTCCGATAGCTCCTGGTCGCTGAGTACCAGATTAAGCAACTTTTTCCCTTCATATGCCCCAAGCGGTACAAGAAGCTCGTCATCACGCAGCAAGACTACGCTGCGAATAGCCGCTTCCATGGCATCTTCCAGTATATCCGGTTGGCCAAGCGTTTCAAATAACGCATTAATGTCACGCGGTTCTTGCTGGTGAAGGCCTAACTGCTCTTTGGCACTCAGAATTCTGTACACGGATTGATCGATACGTTCTTCCGGTAACTTACCGGAACGGACTGCGTCTCTCACTGCCGTGATGGCCTCGATCATATCTTCAAAAGACAGAAGCAGATCGTTGCCGGCCATAATCGCCATAATTGCTGCCTCACCTGAAGAAAAATGTTTCGTAATCCCTCCCATCCTCATAGCATCGGTTATCAACAGTCCGTTGTAACCTGGTTCTCCGCGAAGCAGATCTTCAAGTATTAACGGTGACAGTGTGGAAGGCATGGGCATACCGGAAGGTTCATGCACTTCCGGTGTGATCTGTGGCATGCCCATATGGGCAACCATGATTGCTCCGGCTTTCTCTTGAATAGCGGCTCTGAAAGGAACCAATTCTACCGAATCCAGGCGGACACGATCGTGCAGAACGACCGGAAGTTCAATATGTGAATCGATATCAGTATCACCGTGACCGGGAAAGTGTTTGACAGTCGAGATAACCCCGTGATCCTGCAGCCCCCGGATAAAAGCCACTCCCAATTTTGTGACCACCTCCGGATCTTCACTGAATGCCCGGTAATTGATGATGGGATTTTGCGGATTGTTGTTGATATCCAGAACCGGTGATTGCACCATATTCAGTCCGATGGCACGTGCTTCAATGGCAGTGGCCTTGCCCATATTGTAGGCAAGATCGGCTGATCCCGAAGCCCCTATACCCATTAGCGCCGGAAACCGTGTTCCCCCGAGAAATTCACTTCCCAGACCTGCTTCTATGTCCGATGCAAAAAACAAGGGAATCTCACTGATGGAATTCATTTTGTTGACCAGAGCAGCTGTCTGAACCACTTCACCACCATATATCCGGAAACCACCGACATGGTACTCGGTAATCAGACGCTCGATTTTTTCGAACGGCAGATCCCTTCGGGGAATACCACCAACAGCAGGCGTAAGAAAATTGCCTTTGGCTGGAGCAACAAACATCTGCCCCACTTTTTGATCAAGTGTCATCTCCGACAGAGTTTGCTCCGCCCAGGAATGATCCTTGCAACTTGTTAAAAATGGCAGCAACAACAAGAATATAATTATTATGACAGTGGTACTGTTTGCCGGATGTATCATGATCTTATTCTTATGTTGAAAATTTTTGCCTATAGAGGTCTGTTTCCCACCACCAGAGATCCAGTCGGAACTCTGGTGGCTTAAACAGAAAATTGTCCTAACTCGTCAATATTTCAAGGAGACGAAAAGACACATTAAAATGGGAAACCATCCCACTTCCGGGATTCAGAAAGATGTAATTTTATTATTTCAGATTTACCTGTCGATCAACAGGCTCCAATTTATAAAATCCATCTGGAAGTGTGACCATTTGCTAGGCAAGCCGCTTCAGATCTTCCAGACCCTTTCTCACATGGTCGGCGGATTCATTCAGCATCTCTTTCTCCTGCTCATCAAGTTCGATTTCTATGATCTCCTGAACGCCATCTTTGCCCAGGCGGACCGGTACGCCGACATAGAGATCCTTGAGTCCGAACTCACCATCAAGGTAAGCTGCGCACGGGAAGATACGGTTCTGATCCAGGGCAATCGCCTCGACCATCTGTGCGGCAGCCGCACCCGGTGCATACCAGGCAGAAGTGCCCATCAGACCGACCAGTTCACCACCACCCGACTTGGTGCGCTCAATGATGGCATCCAGCTTCTCTTTGCCGATGAAATGGGTCACAGGAATGCCGGAAACCGTGGTGTATCGGGGAAGCGGCACCATGGAGTCGCCGTGTCCGCCGAGAATCAGCGCCTGAATGTCCTTGGGCGAAAGGTTCAGCTCCTCGGCCAGAAATGCGCGGTAACGGGCCGTGTCAAGGATACCGGCCATACCAACCACTTTCGATGCCGGAAGTCCGCTGGCTTTCCATGAAACATAGGTCATCAGGTCAAGCGGGTTGGAAACCACGACAATAATGGTATCCGGGGAGTGCTTGACAAGCTTCTCTGTAACGTCTTTCACAATACCCATGTTGGCACTGAGCAGGTCGTCACGACTCATGCCCGGTCGGCGAGGCAATCCCGCCGTGATCACACAGATATCCGAGTTGGCGGTATCTTCATAATCGACCGTTCCTTTGACACGGGTGTCAAAATTGAGGATGGGTGATGTCTGCCACTGATCCAGGGCGCGGCCTATGGAAGGAAAAAACGATTTGTCGTCTTTTTTGATCTCGAGATCAACAGCAACAACTTCTTTGGCAAAATCTCTTTGAGCAATGGTCAGGGCAACGGTTGCTCCCACGTTGCCGCCGGCTCCAACTACAGTAATTTTCATGTTAGTTTATTTTTTATGGTTTTAGGGTTCGCGATTTGAATCGCATTTAATAGGTTTTTTAAATTCATTTTTTTTCGCGTACATCGGCACCCCACATAAGCTTGTTTCGCAGGGTTTCAAAATAACTCTGTCCAGTTAAACCGATCAGGTCGATATAGTGTTCCGATTGCCGGATGTGCACTACCGGTGAATCTTCCGGAAGTGCATGATTGCTGCCGTCAAAAGAAAACAGTATTTCCTGATCGATGGGTTCCACCTTAATGGTAAGATCTTTGCAGGATGGCAGTACCAGAGGCCGGCTGGTGAGTGTGTGCGGACTGATAGGGGTCAGGACCATGACATTCGTCTGCGGCAACACTATGGGTCCCCCAGTGGACAGATTGTAGGCCGTGGAACCGGTTGGGGATGACACGATAATGCCATCAGCCCAATAGCGGTTGATAAGTGCACCGTCATACTCAGCTGTCAGCGTCACCATGGATACCGTACCTTTCCTGGAGAAGACAAACTCATTCAGTGCGTAGTGGATTTCGCCGTTATTGAATGAAGCCTCGAGAAACTGCCGCCGGTCGAGATGGAATCTGCCTTCAATGACCTTCCGAAGCGCCTGCTCCATGTCCTGTTGCTGAATGTTCGCCAGGAAACCGAGTTTCCCGCTGTTGATGCCAAGAAGCGGTCGTCTTGTTTCCCGTGAAAGATGGGCTGTCCTGAGAATGGTCCCGTCTCCACCTATCGAAACAATAACCTCGCATTGCTCAATAAGCTGCCGGTCGTTGTCATGCAGGTGAAGATTCTTGAAACCGAAAGCTTCGGGCAGAGCATTTCCTACCTTTCTGTTGGCATGCACCGTCAACTGCAACTTTTGCGCCAATGATAGTAAGTCACCGGCAGTCTGTATAGCCATGAAGTTGGCAGGGTTTAAAATAATTGCCAGATGCATAAGAGGAAGAAAATAATGGTTTTTCGAAGATCCCAAAGATAGGTAATAAAGGGATCAATTGAAAGAAATACGGGAGCTTGACTGGCTGGAATCAGACAAGTTCCGAGTTGCATTCTTCTCTCAGTATTCAGATGAAGAGAGGATAAATTTTGTGATTTTTTTTGATGAATTATGAAGGTAAAAACGGGTCACAGACGAATGATCCGGTACGATCGACATCCGAAAAAAAAGACGCCGTTTTACCAAATACGCACAGCCTCCGGATCGCGCGGCGAGTCGGCCCGTCTCACCTGCCTGAGGTCAATCCACCAGCTCAGGCTGTTGGTCCGTACACCATCAACCTCCCGGTCGTAGAGCATGTACCGATCGGTCTCGATACGCATCAGCTCATCAGGATACCGCTCAAAAGCCGTTCCGGGAATCATGGATTGAAAGTAGTCGAGATACAGGAAAATGTCACGAGAAAAAGTCCTTCGCTGGACAAGGTCGGTCTGAAGGTTACCGTCCATGCTTTCATGGATGATCCGGCTCAGAGCCCGGGGCAGCTGGTCGTGGTTGAATGCGAAGATCAGCCGGTTGTCTAAATCCTCCCCGAACTGGCGGAAGACACGTCCGATATTTGTCTGAGTGTACACACTGTCCTGGTAGGTAATGTCCAATGACGGATACTGCCACTGTCCGAAGATGCGGTCGGTGCTCATATGCCGAATGATCGACGCGGCATCCTGACGATTCAGTCCGAACCGGTTTTGTGCATTGTAGCGCAATATGATGGGGTCGGGGTTGGCAAGGCTTGTCAGCCGGTAGGATTCACGCAGCTCGGGTAACAGCTGATTGTCTTCACCCACCAATTGGTCAACCGTTATAGGACCTGCATCAACGATCATGTTCAAACGACCGCGTTCGAAGTGCCTGTAAAGGCGCTGTTCGTCGGTGATATTCATGTATTCGATGCGTGAAACCAGTGGAAGACGGTGCCCCCTGTGATCCCGCCCGTAGTAGGTGCCGTTCCGAAGAAACACATGGATGCTGTCGCCGATGGAGCTTTCGTAGCGGAACGGACCCGTACCAACCGCGTGGCTGTGCAGTCCGTCATCACGAAAACGAAACGCTTCGGAGGGATAGATAACAGCGTACGGAGAAGCCAGTTTAGCCAGAAAATCCCGATCGTT
>SLLP01000020.1 GCA_007133995.1 Balneolales bacterium | reverse complement strand
CGAATATACTCAGTGCCCTCCGTATACTTTTGGCGCCCCTCTTTTTCTACCTCTATCTTCAGGATGCGGTGATCTGGGCGGCATTGGGCATGGCTGTCTTCATTTTTGCTGCTATAACTGACTATCTGGACGGATATTATGCACGCCGTTACAATGTTACTTCCGGTCTGGGAACATTTCTGGATCCACTGGCCGACAAGATCCTTACCTTTGCCGGATTTCTATGCCTTCCGTTTATTGACGCAGCACAATTTCCGTGGTGGATCATCGCGGTTATTGTTTTTCGGGATATATTCATTACCGGATTGCGGGTTTGGGCAGAGCAACGCGGAATCACCATGCAAACCAGGGACTCAGCCAAAGTAAAAACGTTTGTACAAATGGTATTTCTGTATCTTATGCTGTTGAACGGTGTGGTCATGAAAGCCGGGGGCATGCCGGGCGATCTCGCAAAGCAGCTGTTGGCGACCGGAATACCTGGTTGGTTGTTTGTATTTGTGATGATCGTTACCGTCTACACCGGATTGGAATACCTGGCAATCAACAGGAGGCTTTTTACTCGTGAGTGAAAAAAAAAATAGTTTGGCAGTTTTAACAGGCAGTGTGCTTTATATCGGTTTTCTGCCCAAATTTCCCGGCACCTGGGCCAGTCTGGCATCGTTGCCACTGATCTATCTGGCCTCGCAATATATCCATCCCCTTTTTGGTCCCCTTATCCTGGCTGTGATCTTTTCGCTGGCCACGCTTCTGTCGGCCAACGGAATTGAAAAACAACTGGGACCCGATCCAGCCGAGTGTGTATCTGATGAATTTGCAGGCCAGGCTATCGTATTTCTTTTTATTCCAATTTACACCAGCTGGGAATATAACCTTTTGGTATTTGTCTCCGGTTTCATTCTCTTCAGACTTTTTGATATCCTCAAGCCCCTGGGTATCGGTGCCATACAAAATACCGAGGGCGGTTGGGGTGTTCTGCTGGATGACATAGTTGCCGGCATGTATGCGCAAATGTGTCTGTTATTTATTATCTTTGTCATTCTATAAACTTTTTTCGGTTCTAGAACTTCAAAATTTGAAGTATGCAACGGAAACTGAAAAGACAGCAGAATTGAGACACGCCATATATGATTACCGATCAACAATTTGCACGGGAACTGGCATCAGAACTTCTGGATATCAATGCCATTTTGTTGCGACCTGAGAATCCATTTGTCTGGTCATCCGGGTGGAACTCGCCCATTTATTGCGATAATCGGCTGACCATTCTCTATCCGGAGCTCAGAAAAAAGATCGCACATAAACTTGCGGATGTGGTCACCGGTCAAATCGGACATGTAGATGTCATCACAGGTACAGCGACAGCCGGCATTCCCCATGCCGCCTGGGTCTCAGACCTGCTTGACAAGCCGATGGCATACGTAAGAGCCAAAGCCAAAGCCTACGGCATGGGAAACCAGATTGAAGGAGGTGTTCGCAAAGGAGAATCCACTGTGGTCATTGAGGATCTGATCTCCACAGGCACCTCGGCCATGTCTGTGGTGGAAGCACTCCAGTTTATCGGTGCTGATGTCCGGGCCCTGCTAACCATATTCACCTACGGTTTTGATGTCTCCAATAAGAACATATCGGATCACAACATTCCTTTTTACGCGTTAACGGACTATACCACGCTGGTGGATGTCGCTCTGGAAAAAGGAACAATTCAGGAAAGCGATGTCGATTTTTTGAGTGAGTGGCGCCAGAATCCGGAGACCTGGCCTGTCGGGACCAACTGACCTGGAAAATCTCGTTTATTTTGACTGATCAGACTTTTTACATCGAAACATACGGCTGTCAGATGAACTTCGCCGACTCCGAAATTGTCAACTCGATCATGGTTGAGGGTGGCATGAAGCCGGTCCGTACTCCGGAGGAGGCTTCACTGATCTTCATCAATACCTGCTCCATACGTGATAATGCCGAGCAGAAAGTGTGGAACCGGCTCAATTACTTTCGGTCGCTTAAAAAGCAGCGTAATGGTGACTTGATCGTCGGTGTGCTTGGATGCATGGCCGAACGGCTTCGGGAGCGTTTTCTGGAGCGTGAGAAACTGGTGGATATGGTTGTCGGTCCGGATGCGTACAGGGATATCCCGCATCTGCTCTCGGAGGTTGAAGACGGTCGCAAGGCAGTCAACGTGATCCTCTCGCAGGAAGAAACCTATGCCGATATCACTCCGGTTCGAACCACCGGTAACGGTGTTTCAGCCTTCGTGTCGGTGATGAGGGGATGCGATAATATGTGTTCTTTCTGCGTGGTTCCTTTCACACGCGGACGCGAGCGCAGTCGTCCGGTCGATAGTGTCCTGGATGAATTCAAGCTCCTGAGTGAACAGGGGTACCGGGAAGTCACTCTTCTGGGCCAGAACGTGAACTCCTACAATCATGAAGGGCGGAATTTTGCAGAGCTGATGTATCGCTGCAGCCTGATCGACCCCGAGATGCGCATCCGTTTCTCGACATCGCACCCCAAGGATTTCCCGGATGAGTTCCTGCATGTGGTGCGCGAACGGCACAACGTGTGCAACTACATCCACATCCCCATCCAGTCGGGCAACAACGAGGTACTGGAGCGCATGCGACGGACCTACACGCGCGAGGAGTACCTGGAACTGATCGAAAAGATGCGTCGCACCATACCTGGTGTTTCCCTGTCCACCGACATCATTGCCGGCTTCTGCGGCGAGACCGAAGAGCAGCACCGCGACACGCTCGACATCATGGAGCGGGTAGAATACGACCTGGCCTACATGTTCGCCTACTCGGAGCGTGAGCGCACCCTGGCCCACCGCAAGTTCAGGGATGATGTACCCGAGGAGGTAAAAAAACGCCGGCTGGCGGAGATCATTGAGCTGCAACAACAAGTTGCGTCAGGACTCAACCGCCAGGAAATCGGCAGGCGCCACATTGTGCTTGTTGAAGGGACAAGCAAGCGGTCGGAAGATCAGCTCTCGGGTCGGACTGATACCAATAAAATGGTTATCTTCGACAAGGAGACCCTGCAGCGGGGCGACTATGTCGAAGTTGAGATTACCGACTGCACCTCAGCTACGCTTAAAGCCACGGCTCTGCGCAAGGTTTCCCTCACCGAAACTGCCGCTGAATCCGTCACTGCTTAACCGACATGCCGCTGGATCGAAAACAACTCCAGAAAAAATACGGAATCACAGGAGAATCACCTGCCCTTACCCAGGCACTGGATAAAGTTCTGCAGGTGGCCCCGACCGATATCACCGTATTACTGAGCGGCGAAACCGGTGTTGGAAAGGATGTTGCAGCTCGTGCCATTCACGAACTCAGCCCGCGAAAGAAAAAAAACCTGGTTATAGTGAACTGTGGGGCCATACCCGAGGGCATCATTGAAAGTGAATTGTTCGGTCACGAAAAAGGGGCCTATACCGGTGCTCACGAATCACGAATGGGCTATTTCGAACAGGCTGACGGTGGCACCATATTCCTTGATGAAATCGTCGACACCCCGAAGAGTGTTCAGGTGAAGTTGCTTCGCATTCTGGAGTCGGGTGAGTTTTTTCGGGTCGGTTCAAGCAAATTGCGAAAAGTGGATGTTCGTGTGGTAGCTGCATCCAACAAGGATCTCTGGAAAAGTGTTGAGAGCGGTGATTTTCGGGAGGATCTGTTTTACAGGCTGAATACGGTCATGATAAAAATACCACCGTTGCGAGACCGCGGCCAGGATATCTTGCTAATATTTCGGGAATTTGTAAATGATTTTGCCAGAAAGTACGATTCGGTATTCCGCGGGATGTCAGATGGCGCCAGAAGGCTGTTGCTCTCCTATCGATGGCCCGGCAACATCCGGGAGCTGCGCAATGTCGCAGAGCAGCTAGTCGTACTTGAAAAATCGCAGTATGTGGATGAGGAAGTGCTTAAAAAATATCTGAAGGGACGCCAGAAGCTGGGCTCGCCAGACAACCTGCCTATGGTTTTTGGCCAGGACAAGGATCATAGCGGCTCGTTTCATTCGTCTCGCAGCGAGGAGGACATGCATCTGTTTTACCGAGTTCTGCTGGACATGAAGCATGAAATGAGCGACATGAAAAAGATGTTGGGCTCACTGTTTTACCAGACCTACCATGGAGGAAACGTTCCGAAGTCGCTTCCGGCTCCCTCCGGACCTGTAATTCGCCCTCAAAAAGACCCAAAACATGGTTCCTCCATAAAAGATATATCAGAGTATGCCGTTGGCACTAAACCGTTTTCCGATGTCGATATTGACGATGGTGGGGGTAGCGAGAGTGCTGCGGATTTTGAGGAAGATTTTCCGGAAGAATACATCCGAAAAGCAGAGGACAACAGGCATAAACATGCCGGTACAGCTGGCGGAAAGCAAAAATCCGGCGAACCTGGCATCGATTTCGGTGCAACTGGGAAATCTGCGGGATCTGATACCGATGTATCATCCGAAACCATTGCCGGCGGGACTGCCGCATCCCTCAGTGAGGACCAGCGAATGGTTATGAAACTTTTCGAAAAGGAAGACCTGCCCTCCGTTGAGGAGATGGAAATATTTCTGATTCAGCGGGCGCTGGAGAAGTACCGTGGCAACCGGCGTAAAGCCGCGCAGATACTTGGAATGAGCGAACGAACGTTATACCGGAAAATAGATCAATATGGACTGATGTGATATGATACCGGATTTTTTATCAGGCTTTAGACCATTTTTCCTGTTACTGTTGATGTTCTTGATGGGAGCGGGTGGCTGTCTCCGTTACAGTTTTACCGGAGTGGCCATACCTTCGAATATCAGGACGATTTACATTCCATTTTTTCCGGATCAGTCTGGAAGCGGTCTCGGTGATCTGAGTGATCAACTAAGTGATGCCATGATCAACCGGTTTGTCAATCAGAGTCGTCTTCAACTGACTGATTCACCTGACAATGCCGATGCCATTGTTGAGGGAACCATTACATCCTACTCCAACCGGCCTTTCAGTGTAGCCGGCGATCAGCGGGCAAATTTGAACCGGGTGCAAATCAGCGTGCGAGCCTCTTACCAATATGTGGAGAAAGAGCAGCCCGAATGGCAGAAAAATTTTACGGGCAGCTTTGAATACGATCCGGCTGAGGACCCGGTCGACGGTGAGACCAATGCTGCTTTTGAAGCACTGAGCCGGATCGCCGATAACATGTTCAATGATGCTATGGGTAGCTGGTGACCCTTGCCTGGTTCAATAGGAAATCGGCTCGATTCACTTTCATTTTTTTTAATCCTTATGGTTTCTATATATTCTGAAAAATAAGAAACCGAATGCCATGCAAGGATTACCTTTTGAGATACCGCAAAGCCTGAGCTCCTATCTCACTCAATTCGAAAACGACCCCGACAGAGGGATAGCAAATCTTGAGGCCTTTCTCAAAAAAAGAGGAATGGATGCCGTCGGCTTTTTTCTACTCTCCTGGCTGTACCACAGAAATAACCAGAAAGAAAAGGCGCTTTACTATGCATTCAAAGCAAAGTGCTGTGCACCCGGCAGTCCTTTTTTTCAGCATCTTCACTACTTCCTGATGCATCCTGATCAGTTTAAGGCCTGGAAACCGTCAGTACCTGAGCCTGAATCCGAGTTTGAGTTTGAGCCGGAGCCTGAGCTTGAACCGGAGCCTGAGCTTGAGCCGGAGCCTGAGCTTGAGCCGGAGCCTGAGCTTGAACCGGAGCCTGAGCTTGAGCCGGAGCCTGAGCTTGAACCGGAGCCTGAGCTTGAGTCAGAGCCTAAACCAGAACCTGACACTGCTACGGGGGACAGCGTCGTGGCAAAGAGCACCATTCAGGAAACAGAAAAAGCACTGAATCTGGACCAGATGATCGAAAAACTCAGTAATACTGAAAATAACAGAATTACCATCATACCCGATTCCGATGATGACCGAAATCTCGGTGAAAAATCTGAAAAGGTAGGTGACATTGCTTCTGAAACCCTTGCCAAGATTTACGAGAAACAAAAAAAATTCGGTGATGCCCTGAGGACCTTCAACAATTTGAAACAGTCAAGGCCACACAAAGCGGATTTCTACCAGCAGGAGATCGATCGCATTCGCAGTGAGATGAACCAGGATGATTGAGACTCGGCACTTCATTCTGGAGTAAGCACATCATTCCGCAACCGGATATCAGAATCGTTATTGCCGGTTTCTTGCAGGTTTCAACGTTCTTTCACGAACGGATTGGTGCGCTTTTCATATCCGATGGTGGTGTGCGGGCCATGACCCGGCCAGACAACGGTTTCATCGGGCAGGGTGTAGAGTTTCTTCCTCACACTCTCTTCAAGCAAACTAAAGTCGCCTCCATACAAATCGGTCCGGCCGACACTGCCTGCAAACAGCACATCACCGACAATGATCCATCCCCCGTTTTTGTAGTAAAATGAGAGGTGGCCGGGTGCGTGTCCCGGCGTATAGCGCGCATCGTATTCGAACGAACCTATCTGCAGCGTCCATGAGGCATCAATAAACGTTGGATTCACCTCGATCGGCTCCGCTTCGAACCCGAACATCATCGCCTGCTGCGGATACTGCTCGATGAAGGGATAGCTCTCTTTATGCATGAAAATCGGCGTTTCAAACAGCTGCATCGCCTTCTGAAGCCCCATGATGTGATCGACATGGGCATGGGTAAGTACGATCGCTTCAATCTCAAGCTGATGGCTCTCCAGAAATTTGAGAAGCTGGTCCCACTCGTATCCGTTAGAAAAACCGGGGTCGAAAAGATGAGCCTTTGAGCCTGAATACACCAGAAATGCATTTTCCTGAAACGGATTGAGTCCCTCAAAAACTTCGAGTTGAAGATCCATATTCTCACCTGCCTTTTGTGATCTGACGTAACTGTATCATGTGTAGAGGTTACACATTTTGCTAGACAACCTGAAAAAAAAAAGGCAGATCTGTACATGTAATCACAAATCTGCCCATAAAAAACAGAATGGCGTATTTCCCTCTCAGAGAAGGCTCAATTATTTCTTCTCAGCACGATTGCCGTACCGGCGCTTGAATTGATCCACACGTCCGGCCGCGGTCATCATCTTCTGGCTGCCAATATAGAAAGGGTGATTTTTGGAATCGATCTCCGCCTTGTACACTCCTTCCTTCGTTTTCATCGTACTGCGGGTGACGATTTCCGAGCCGTCACTCAGGATAACCTTGACTTCCTTGTATTTGGGATGAATGCCTTTTTTCATCAGTAGAGAGAATCTTTTTAAACTTTCTGTTAGACTGGCAAATATATCATTATTACTTCATGATTTCAAGCTCAAATGAAATTTTGAAGTTGCCCCATAAGTCTCTCATTTTAATATTTATGTATATGTAAGACAGTGTGCCAAGGCAATCAACAAGTGAAAATGGTCTTTCTGCAGGCCTCTTTTGTTCAGACTTTTGGAACCTGTCAGCTTTTCAAGCTGTAGTCAGTTTCCCAAGGTAGAGTTTATTTATTGCAATTGCCCTTTTGGTCGTTTGCAGTTGCATCAATCCTTCTTATTTTCTCTGCAACTGTTATTATTCAACATTTCATCAAACGAAAAAAATACAAGGTGAGTCATATGAAAAAAACAAAGCAATATGCAATATTACTTGGAATACTGGTCCTGCTGATATGGGGACCGGCGGCGCATGCCCAGAGCGATCCGGGCGATATTACCCTTGGTGCCGGACTTTCTTACGGAGAAAGATTCAGCGAGCTCGGCTTGCATTTGGGTGGATATTATGTCCTGAATGAAGACATGAGGGTTGGAGGTGATTTCGTCTATTGGTTCATTGATTCACCACCTGGTGGATCCAATACCTATTTTGAGATCAATGGAAACTTCCACTACCTTTTTTATCAGGAGAATGATGTTACTCTATACGGTATTGGCACTCTGGGAATTCATCGCGCCAGCTTTGATTTTAACGGTTTTTCCGGTTCCGATACGGAATTGGGCCTTGGAATTGGCGCCGGCGGCGAATATGACATTGGTGCCGTAAAGCTCTTTGCGGAGCCCCGCTTGTTCCTGACGGGCTTTGACCAGTTCGGCTTCTCCTTTGGTGCCCGGCTTGATCTCTGATAACACACACTCTTCCGAAAACGAGATAAACGTCTGTTCCGGCTTTGCATAAATCCTGGAGCAGACGTTTTTTTTGGATCATCACCCCATTTTTTTTAGATCACCAAACTGTTTTTTTATAAAATGGGGGTAACATTATCCCATCAAATGCCCAATACAGGATATAACCCGGCAACTGTGTGTCAGCCGGAGGCAGTCTTGTTCGTTTTATGAAATTTTCAAGTGTTGTTGACCGAGTGCCCGCGCCTTAAGCCAGGACTCTTCCCACTCGTCGCGAGGATCGGAATCTGCCGTTATGGCCCCTCCTACGGAATAAAAAAGTTGATTTTTCTTGATGATGGCGGTTCGAATAACCACATTCAGGTCGAAGTCGCCATTTGGACTGAAGTACCCAATCGCACCGGAATAGAGTCCTCTGCGATAGGTTTCGAGCTCCTCAATGATCTCCATGGTCCGGATTTTCGGCGCCCCGGTCATTGATCCCATGGGAAAACAGGCTCTGATGATATCAACTGTGGAGAAACCGGGAGCAATATCCGCCGAAATAGTCGAAACCAGCTGGTGTAAGGTCGAAAAAGTCTGCACTTCCAGGAGTGTATCGGTGCGGACCGAACCGGTATGAGCTACCCTGCCCAGATCGTGTCGTACCAGATCAACGATCATCACATTTTCAGCGCGATTTTTTTCCTTTTTCAAAATTTCGGAAATAATCTTGCTGTCATCCTCCGGTCCGGAACCTCTTGGCGAGGTTCCCTTAATCGGCTGTGACCTCACCCTGCTGCCAATGCGCTCAAGAAATCGCTCGGGAGAAGAACAACAAACATCGATACCATGGTGAGAGAGCCAGGCGGCGAAGGGCACCGGACCCGTTCTCCTCATCATTTCAAAAAGATCCAGGGGATCTCCTTCGAAGCCCGCTAAAAGTTGATGTGTGAAATTGACTTCATAAGTTTCACCGCATGCTATGTATTCCTTTGCTTTCAGTACATTGCGGCGATATTGCTCCCAGCCGTCACGCGATTCCAGATTTGTTATTCGAATCGACCCTGCATCATCTTCATTTTCCAGCATTGTATCATCCGGAAAAAGCTGACCTCGGAGCACAAAAATCTCACACGACTTACGATCCAATCTGAGCAATCTGCCGGGCACAAAAAAGTACAGATCCGGCAGGCCTACCGGATCTTCTTTTTCCGATACCAGGTGTTCAATTTCGTTCTTCAAGTCATATGACAGCCATCCAAACATCCAGTCCTGGTGCTTGTCACTGAACTCCTGGAGCGCATCCCAGGCACCTTCTCCTGAGGAGACCGTAACCGAAGCCACCGGATCGGAAGCGATATAGCTGTAACGGGATGCAGCGTGCCCCTCCATCTGGGAATCAAGAAATACGACCGATCCACGTTTTCTACATTCAGACAGGTAATACCGGATCCAGGTCTCAAACTTCTTCCTGTCGCTGAAAACCAGTCTGTTCCTGTCGGATTGATACTGCCTACTGCACATACTGCAAATGCTCCTTTTTGTAGGCATCAAACTGATCACCCAGTGTTCTAAAAAACAGCGGATCCGGTTCATAGCGATACTCATCCAGCTGTCCGACCGGATATATCTCCCTCACCGAATTGCATAACCACACCATGTCGGCACCGGTAAGCACCTGCGGCTCAAACTCGCCCTCGACCAGAGGGATACTGGACTGCTCAAAGATATCCAGCAGCGCACCCCGGGTAATGCCGGGCAACAAATCACAATCCGGCGACGGCGTGAAAATTGTGTTTGAAGTCATCCAGAAAATATTGGCAACGGTCGTTTCACTGACGAGCCCCGAATGAGTGAGCATCAACGCATCATCCGCATGCTTCTGCTGTGCTTCTCTTGCGGCCAGGATATAGTTGATGCTGTTGGTCCATTTTATATCCGGCTGCAATGCTTTTGCCGGTAT